>JAFGAQ010000262.1 GCA_016933595.1 Opitutales bacterium
AAAATGATAATTGACACCACTTCATGTCCCTCTAATATTCACATTTATCCCGTTGCAGTGCAATAACTTAATTTATCAAACCGCCCTAAAATAAAGAAACAGGCACTTTAATTGGCATTTTGGGATAACAAGTGTATGTTTAGCCTGTTCTAAAAGGAGGATTTTCATGAAGAAGAAGCGAATGATTATCCATAACCGGGATGGCATCTATCATTTGATGAGCCGGTGTTGTCTGGGTGAGCATTTACTGGAGGATGAGGAAAAGGAGGTGTTCATCCGCATGATGCGCCGGCAGGCGGCGTTTTGTGGGGTGGACCTTTTGGCATACTCCATCATGTCGAATCATTTTCACATTCTGGCCCGGGTGCGGCATGAAAAGCCCCGGACGGATGAGGAACTATTGGAGCGTTTCCGTAGTTTGCATGAGGGCTGTCGGATGTCTCCGTATTCGATGACTCCGGAGGCTCTGGAGAAGGCTTTGGAACGTAATGATGAGGAGACTCAGCGTGTGCGGGATGCGTTGTTGGCGCGCATGGGGGATGTGTCGGTGTTCATGCGTGAGCTCAAGCAGCGTTTCAGTATCTGGTATAACCATCAGAATGGAAACCGGGGCACGTTGTGGATGGAGCGTTTCAAGAGCCTGGTGGTGGAGCCGTCCCATCTGGCAATGGCGGCGGTAGCGGCTTACATCGACCTGAATGCTGTGAGATCAAAGCAGGTCGAGGATCCGGCGGATTACCGTTTCTGTAGCTATGCCGCCGCAATGGGCGGCAAGTCATCCGCGATTGAGGGATATCGGCTCATCTACGGTGGGCTTGGCTTCGCCGAAGCAATGGCCGGGTATCGTCTTTGTCTGTTTGGGAAAGGAGCAAAGCCAAAGGGCGAACTGGATAAGGACCGAGGCGTCATTCCGGATGAGAATCTCAATGAGGTGATCCGCAGTGGAGGCAAGGTGGAGCTGTCGGATTTATTGCGTCGCAGGGTCCGCTATTTCACTGACGGGATGGCAATCGGTTCAAAGCTCTATCTGAAAGGGATGTATGAGGATCACCGGGATTGCTTTCCCGATAGCCGGAAAGCCCGATTTGCCAAGATGAAAGGTGCTGACTGGGGTGGGCTCCAGGTCGTCCGTGACCTGAAGGTCGATCTTTTTGGTTGATCTGAGGGCCGAAAAAAGTCCGATAAGGTGCCTTCCGGTCGTCCAGCAGTCTTATTTCCATTTGAAACAGCCATTGGTGATAAGTTGCGGGAAAGCCGTCTCGTGAATTGCTGAAGCGGATTCCCGATACGCGGGTTTTGGGAAGGCGATTGAGGGATCCGGTGGACGTCGTATGTGTGGCGTATCGGTTAGCTCCGTCGAATGAACCCGCGGGTTGGATGGTGGTCATTTTTGAAATGAGTGTCGTCAGCGCTTCAGCGTGGGGCGTCAGGCGTGCAATAGCAACGCCTCGATGGCTTGATGGCAGGATTGCAAATATCCGGATCCGAACAGGTTGAGGTGGTTCAGCAAATGGTAGAGGTTGTAGGTGTTTAGGCGTTTTGAGTGGTCATCCGGTAGGGGCCATGCTTCTTGATATGCGTTGTAAAAACCGGGAGTGAAACCGCCGAACATATGGGTGAATGCAATATCGGTTTCCCTGTCTCCGTAGTAGGATGCGGGATCGAACACGACGGGTTGGTCTCCTTCGATGGAAGCGGCATTCCCGCCCCAGAGATCGCCATGAAGGAATGAAGGTTGAGGGGTATGTCCGTCCATGAGCTGGAAGAATGCCTTCTCTAATCCATTCCAACGAGAAGATGGGATGATGTGTTCTGCCATCTTCAGCTGTGGGTGCAATCGGCGTTTCCAGAAGAATGTTGCCCAATTGGACTCCCGGGTGTTATTTTGCGGGGTGGCTCCGATGAAGTTGTGGGAGTCCCATCCGAAGGTTGGAGCGGTTTGGCGGTGCAATGTGGCAAGTTGATGTCCCAAACGGATCCCCGCATCTGCGTGGAGTGGTTGCAGGTTGAGGTGTTCGAGGATGAGCATAGAGCAGTCCTTCGACTCAATGATCGCGAGGGGATGGGGGCACCGGATGGAGTGGGTATCTGTCATGAGGAGAAGGGAGAGGTGCTCGGCTCGCAGCATAGGTGCTTTGGGCCCGTATCCTTGTTTTACGAAAACGGTGGTTCCATCCTTAAAGGAAACGCGGAGTGCCTCGTGGATGCATCCTCCTGATACGGGACGCACGGAGGCGGGATTTGCCTTGATGCCGAGGGTTTCCGCGATTTGATGAATCTTTTCTGAATCCATGAAGCGGTTTTGCTATCGAATAGAAATACGGTGGCGAATTCGCCGGAATCCAATCCAGAGTTTGTGAAGTTTCAAAGTCCAGTCAATGAGTCTGTGCCGGAGTCTAATCCTGAGAATGGATTGGTCCGGATGCATTGGTTTGACCGGGAGAAGGAGCCTGTTGGCTCGGTTTTGGCGCGATGGGGAGTGGCCGCTCTATGCGCTTTGGCGTTCAACATGACCTATTTTTTGGCCCTGCCCGGGGTGGCGTTGACGGAGGAAGCCTCCGGATTGCAGAAAAGCGGGGAGCAGGAGTTTGATCTGCAGTTAGTGGAAGCGGAGGAGGAGCAGCGGTATGTTGAGGCGAATCCGGACGCTCCGGAGAACGAACCGGATCGAACCAATCAGTTCAGTGATCGTGCTCAACAGGCGGCGCAGGAGAATCAGGTGGGCGATACGCCTTCGTCGACTCCTTTTGTGGACGGAGAGGAAGTGGATTCGCAAAAGATCAAGGAAGGCTCGATGCCTGTGGAGCCATCCCTTACTCAGCCTGTTATAGAGTCTGTGCAAGGCGGCAAGTCGTCTCAGGGTCAGCCGGCTTCGGCTGATTCGGAGCCTTCTCCAGAACAACCCCTCATTCAGTCCATGCCGAAGGTTGCGCCTCCGCCTCCCACTCCGGAGTTCATTGATGAGGTGGAGGAGCAAGACGAGGGGGGAGTGGAGATTCCGATCATCCGGAAGAACAGTGAAGAGCCGGATCCTGATTCAAAGCGTGAGGATGAAAAGACCGTGAATGTGAATATCCCTCCAAGCGTGGCGCAGCTTTTGTCCGAGTTTCAGCAGGAGCTTCCGGAGGCGGATGGGCCGGAAGGAAGCGAGAATGCCCGCCCCCAGCCGATGCCCCGGCCGCGGCTATCGCCGGATGTATTACCCGGGCCGTTGATGGCTTCGCAGAACTATGCTGCCAGCATGGGAATCACGGCTATCGATGCGCGGTTCTCACAGTTCGGATTTTATCTTAAGCAGATGTTTGATACGATTCAGCTGCAATGGTATGCGTTGTTGGCGAATGTGACAATCGGCCAGGAAAACCGGCCAGCGCGGGTGGATGTGGAGTTTGTCTTGACTTCGGAGGGTCGCGTGGAAAAGGCGGAGGTGTTGGATACGAATGCCGGACAGCTTGCGACGCTGTTGTGCAAGGATGCGATTGAGTCAAGGTCCCCGTTTGGCCCGTGGACCGAGCAGATGGTGGATTCCATGGGGGATGAAACCAAGATTCGGATCCGTTTTATCTACTATTGAAGGCAGGACAGGATGGATGATTTGACACAGATTCCGCTCGGAAAGGGGGTAAGGGTAATACAATCCCATGAGTGTGGCCTTCTTCTTCTGGATAAACCAGATGGAATCTTGTCGATGCCGAATCGGGAAAGCGAAACCAACCGGAGCTTGGTTTGCGCGAAGTATGATGCGAAGCGGGAGTGCTATCACTGGAACGATGTCTCCGGGGAGATGCGTGAGGTGTACCTTTGCAATCGTTTGGATTCGCCGACTTCGGGTGTGGTGGTTTGTGCTTTGAATGCGGGGGTGGCTGAGGCCTTGAACCGATTGTTCCGTGAGCGGAAGACCCACAAAAGCTATCTTGCGGTGGTGGGTGGTGTGATCAAAGAAAACCGCGGAGAATGGAGGGATCGGCTTGGACGCGAGAGAAAGAACGGGAAGCTGAGTGTGGATGCGGCGGAGAACGGAATGCCCGCATTCACCCGTTGGACGGTTCTGAAGCGCCGCAGCCAGCCGGTTGGTATCACCCTGTTGAGGTTGGAGCCAGGAACGGGGCGGACACATCAACTCAGGGTTCAGTGCAGTTTGCGCCACCATGGCATCCTGGGGGATCGCAACTACGGAGAGTTTGCCCTGAACAAGCGGGTCAAGCAGTGGATGGATGTGGACCGGCTCTGCTTGCATGCGCATCGGATCCAGTTTGAATTGAATGTGGGTCGTGCTCGTATTAAGGTCGATGCCGAAAGCCGCCCACCTGCCTTGTTTGACGCGCTGTTTGCGTGATTGGGCATGGTGTGCGCAGGACGAGGTCCGAGCTTGTGCGTCCGGGTCTGTTTACACTTGCACGGGGCGCCCCGGGGAATAATCCCGATGGTCGTAATAGACGGTTTTGGGACGTTTCTCGTGTTCGCGGTGCGCCTGATCCATGCGATCGCGATAGGCTTGAGGTGTTTCCCCGGTGAGTTTGCGGAAAACCCTGGCGAAATAGGCCGGGTCGGAGAAGCCACTGGCCCATGCGATTTCGGATACGTAAAGTGAAGTGGTTTCGAGTGCGTAGATTGCCCCCTGGATGCGGATGCGTTGGATGTAGTGAATCAGCTTCTCACCTGTTTCAGTGTGGAACAAGTGTGAGAGATAGTCGGCTGAACACTGCATGCGTTCCGCGATGGATTTCACGTTGAGTTGGGGGTTTGAGATTTGCTCACGAACCAGCCATTTAACCTGAAAGACCTTTCCAATATCGCGGTTCACGGCTTCGCCTGCGGTTTCGACAGTGTTAAGGAGCGAGCCCAGCAGGGTGATCATGAGGCCCTTGATGACGTATTGTTTGGCCGGTGCATTCATGTGGAACGCTTGTGTGAGCTGGTTGCAGTTCGCGAGGATCTGCACAAGGTTTGGAGCATCGAAAAAGAGGATGCTCTGGATATCCGGATGCCCCGGGGCCGCCTCGAACGCAAAGTGGAGACTGATGGAATTGCTGTAGAATCCGCCCACGAGGTTCCTGAAGCCGTAGTGGTCGGGGCTAACGCTTTCGCGGTGGGGAAGCCCGGCTGGGATAATACAACACTCATCCGGTTGGACGCATACTTCTTCTCTGGGAAGGTGAAAGCGGGTCTCTCCGTGAATTTGGAAAAACAGTTCGGGATTGAAGTGAAAGTGCATGCCGGGATGCTTTTGCATGCGTCCTTCCGATTGCGGAATTTTGAGTGGCAGGGTTCCTTTTTCCGCTTTTTGGATGTGAGCGATAAGAACGTCCCGGATTTCTGCCCGGACGAGCCGATGGGAGTGGGTTTCCGGAGCCACAACTGAGGGCAAGTTCATTGAGGCAGCCGGTGGGGTTACGGATGGTGCGGTCATTGGGTTGGAGGATAGGTATGGCATCCATCATAATGAGTGCTTGCCGGAGTGCAAATCCAGAAAGCGTGTTCGCCTCTCTATCACTTTTCCTGGAATTGGATGGGAGCCCCTTTCAGGTTTCCCTGTCCTCTGGTGTCCCTAGGACCGCTTGTCAGGTATTTGGGCTGATCAACGAATGATGGGTTCCGCTCGATTATGAGCTGGAAAGCCCTGCCGCCGGTCTATGCGGTAATCCTCCATCCTGGAACAAGTTGAAAATGAGTGGACCAAGGGCCGGGCGTTGACTAAGGATACCTGGGTATGAAGGAGTGGATTCGTTTGGGACTTGCGGTTTTGATGGCTTGGGCGTGGGGCGGATGCTCGCGTCAGGACGAGGGGCGGGGAATGTCGGGTTTTCCGGAACCGGCGGACGGAGTGGTGCTGCAAACGGATTGGTTTGCTCAGCCCGAATATGCCGGGTTTTATCAGGCATTGGCGGCCGGGATCTACGAGGCACACGGGCTGAAGGTCACGATATTGGAAGGTGGTCCCAATGCGGACCCGATGAAGCGTTTGGCGTTGAAGCGCGCGCATTTCATCAACGCGCGTTCGGATGATGCGATTGTTGCGGTGGCGCGAGGGATGCCGATCCGGTTTGTGGGGGTGACGCTCCAACACAATCCCCAGGCGATCCTTTCGCACGAGGCAAATGCGATACGGCGTTTCGAGGATCTCGATGGCAAACGCATCATGGTGGATGTCGGTGCTCCGTGGATTCGCTATCTGGAAAAGAAGTATGGAATTGAGATGCAATTGATGCCGCACAATTTCGGTTTGAATCATTTTCTGAGTGATCCGGACTTTGTGATGCAGTGTTTTTTGACCAATGAACCTTACTATGTGCGACAGAAAGGGGCTGTTCCGCATGTCTTACCGATGTGGGAGTCGGGTTTTGATGCTTACCGGGGGATCATCGTGCATGCGGATTTCCTGAACAGCTATCCCGACGTGGTGAGGCGTTTTGTTCAGGCGACACACGAAGGGTGGCATGCATATCTCTATGGCGACTATCATCCCGCTCACAGGCTGATTGCCGAACGGAATCCGATGATGACGGATGATTTCATGGAGTTTATCCGGCAAAGTCTGTTTCAGTGGGGCATTGTTTCGGGAGAGGGCAATGATCCGGCAGTGATTGGGTCGGTGGACAAGGAACGGCTTGCGCAGCAGATTGGAATCCTGCACGAGTTGGGTGTGATCGAAAAAAAGGTTGATCTCGGAGCTGTGTTTGCTTTTTAGGTCGAAAGGGACCGGTTTCCGGGTCATGAACTTCTAACATAACACACTCAATCCGTCCTCGGGACGGAAAACCTGCGGGATTTGGTGCAGCATCTTCCGTCAGGGCGATCAACCCATGAATATCCTGAATGATAGAACGTGGGTGCTCTCCTTGGTGGGGGCACTCGTATTTTCCGGGGCGGCTTGTCCGTTCCGTGGGCATGCCTTTGAGGAAGCGGACAGCCATGGACCTGTAGAGGAATTGGAGGCATTCAGTATGCGCGAGAGCCAGCGGTTCCGGCAGGGTGGACTGGATCCTTCATCCCGACCGGTGTCTTCGGTGTTTGCCGGAGACTGGGATGCGATGGACATTCCGCGGTCGGTGACGGTGGTGACTTCCGAGCATATGAAGCTTCTGGGGATTGAGGATCTAAGGGGGGTATCCCAGATGGGAGCGGGAACCCAGCTCATCAACCACTATGGGGTAACGGGTGCTCCAATCCTGAGAGGGGTCAAGGGCGCGACTCTTTTGAATGGCATGGTTCGTGGATTCAACCTGAACGAAATGCCGTTGTCCCTCGGTTCATGTGAGGCGATGGACATTGTTAAAGGGCCGACGCCTCCTCATGTAACGCCAACCCATGTGGGCGGCTTCATCAATCTTCTTCCGAAGAGTCCGCACTTTGATTCGGCGCGTGGTTCGGTGGAAGTGAGCGCGGGAAGCTTTGACCACTACCGTCTGACGGTGGACTATGGCTCGCCCTGGATGTGGGGAAGCTATCCGTCAGCTTGGCGGTTTTCACACACGCTCAACCGGAATGGGGGATACTACGATCGGGTGCGGGACGACTACGAGTCCTTGTATTTGAGCTTGAAAACCCAGCTCAGCGAGGGGCTGACGGTATTTGGAGGGGTGGAAGGTTTCCGCTACAGGAGCAATGAGAATGCCGGGTGGAACCGGCCAACACAGTCGTTGATTGACCGTGGTTTATATATCATCGGGGAACCTGTGAATGTCGCGGATCCCGGATACGGCGGCGGTGCGAACCGTGATATGGTTTCTTTTCCGTGGGGCTTTGGTTTCAAGAATGGAATCGAGGATTTCAATGCCTTGGTTGTTTCGCGTGACGTGGTCGATTCAGCTGTTAATGACGGGCGCATCCCGGCATCGGCCAGAGATGCCATGTTGGATCTCTCGGATCCAGATGATCGTGCACGGGCTTACGGGCAGGTGTTGCCTTCCACCGGAGGGTATGATCCTGACTACACGGCAAAGGGCGCGGTGGCAGCGGATTTGGCCCGGCTTTCGGGCAACGACAATAACGGAGGATACCGATACACGCGTGACTATTTCGAACAGGGAGGGATCGTATTCACCACTCCGATAGAAGGAAACCAGGTTCTTTCGGATTCGGAAGACGAAGCGGAAGCATCCAATCTGGTTGCGTTCCTCAATGTGCGTTTTGAGGACGGCCTGCTTGAGTCGTGGGAGAGCAAAATGCTTGTGGATGTTGTGGACACCGAGAAACTATCGTCCTACGGCTATGCCATCGAGACCAGTCAGCGCGTTTTCGCGCACAATATCGAGCGCAATCAGGCCTTGGATTTTGGGTTGAAAACCGATCTCTCCTATGGCGTCGGCTGGCGGGCGACGAAAGCGGAGATGGTCCAGGACTATTTTGCCGAGCCGTTTTCGCGTCGGGATGTTTCGCGATCGGCCATCAGCGGAAACAGCGTTGTGTTGGCCGGGCCACAGATCGGACCCGATGGACTCAACTATTGGTCTCCCGATATTGGCGCAAACGTGGACTCGATGCTGTGGCAGGGTGCGGTTTTTGGTCAGTTGAGCAGTCAATTGATGCAGTCCTTTACGGCCACGCTGTCCGTTCGGGCCGAGAAGGCGTGGTATGATGTGGAGATGCCGGATCATGTGCAACGAGCCTCGGCTGAGGTGCGGGAAGCGTCGAGTCACACTGGGGATAGAGACCTCTACAGTATTGCAGCCTATGGCTCGTGGGCATTTGTTGAAGACTGGAGGCTGTATGCCGCCGCGCAGGACGGCGTAGCCGTCGACCTGACCCAAGGGGGAGGCGTGATGGGGGATGATAATTTTGCACGGGCCCGTTTGGCGGAAATCGGCCTGAAGACGAGCCTGATGGAGCGGCGTATTCAAGGGGCCTTGTCCGGATGGGCATGGGAGCAGAGCCGATACAACGACCGGGATGCTCAATCGGAGCCGCTTGAAGGAAAAGGGATCGAGTTTGAGATGACGGCGACTTTGGTGCCCGGAAAACTCTTTCTGATTGGATCCACCGAATACCAGAAGGTGCGCAGGCGAATCGGTCTGGGATACCGTGCTTTGCCCTTGAGTGAGCAGGAATGGGCGCTGAATGGAGGAGTCTTGAATGGAGGAGTTGATCCCTTCCCGGAGGGCAATCCGAAGCTATACTATCCCGGATTCCCCGAAAATACGGTGAAGGCCCATCTGGTCTGGAAGCCGCTTCCGTCATGGAATGCGGCATTGAGTGTGGTCTACAGTCAGGCCTATTGGCTCAATTTTGAGCGCACCCTGAGGCTGCCGGCCTCGTGTATCGTCAACGCCAGGGTCGGATGGCAGTCCAAGCGGTGGGAATGTGCCCTGCAGGTGGAAAACCTCACCGATGAGGACCATTACCTCGGTGCGGATCCGCTGTTCTCGTCGAACACGCTCGTCACCAAAGGTGAGCCCCTGCGGTATTCCGTGAAACTCCGGTACGCATTTTAGGGTATCTGTTCGTGCGGGGTCGTCCGATTTTGGGTGGGCCAGGCGGCGGACAGGCTAGGCCGGAACGTTCCATTTTGCATCTTGGCAAAATCTTAGGAGATCCCGGGGGAGATGGGGTGTGTTGAAGGTTAATGAATACAGGAAGCGGAAGCCGGGCTTGCAATTGGCGGAAACGGGTGTTTATGCATAAGTAAATCTATTGTGATGTATAAGCCAGTATGAATGCGATTGCACCCAATAACGCCCGATCCATGTCGGATGAAGAGCTGGAGTCGTTGAATGCCCGATGGTCGCAGTATTCGGCTGAGGAGCGGGTGATGCACTGTCTGGCGACATTTGGCGAGCGTGTGGTGTTATCGACCAGTTTCGGTGTGCAATCTGCGGTGATGCTGCACATGGTGGCGGCGCAACAGTCCGACATTCCGGTGGTCTTCATCGATACCGGATACCTGTTTCCGGAGACCTATCGCTTTGCGGAAGAATTGGCCCAGCGGCTCAAACTGAACCTGAAGGTGTATAATCCGCTCTACACTGCGGCCCGTCAGGAGGCATTGTTTGGAAAACGATGGGAAGACGGGAAGGTGGGAATTGAAGCTTACAATCGGATGAACAAGGTCGAGCCGATGAATCGGGCGGTTCTTGAACTCGGTGCGGAAGCATGGATCACGGGGTTAAGGCGCACGCAATCTTCCACTCGGCGGCATTTGGACGTGCTCGTGCGCCAGAACAGGGTGATGAAGGTGCATCCGATCATCGATTGGACGGATCGGGACGTGTATGAATATTTGAGGCGGAACGATCTGCCCTATCATCCGTTGTGGCAGGATGGTTATGTGACGGTGGGCGACTGGCACAGTACCTCCCGGCTCGCCGAAGCCGGAAGCGAGGAGATGGCACGCTTTGGCGGTATCAAGCGGGAGTGCGGTCTGCACGAGCTTTCGGGGCAGCCGGATTTCCAGATTTGACGGATCCCGGGTTCGCGCAGTGGGATGGCAGGGGCCATCGAAATGCGGTGTTTCGGGATGATAAGTTGCTGGGAATCAGGTAAAAGTGAATGAAGCTAGCGGAATGACACAGTTCAGCTACCCTTATGATCGATACGCATTGTGCTGGCATGGGTTGAAAAATATGTGAATTGGAACGATGATCCTGTTTTTCACACTAACCCTGAAAACCTGACCTATGATGAATCGATTCAACCGAACTGTAAGTGTAATTGCGATGAGTGGTGCTATTCTGGCCTTTGCATCGTGTAACAAGTCCTCGGAAGCTCCCGCAACGGATGAAGCCGAGCCAACAGCGGTTCAGAGTGCGCTTGACAAAGCCGCTGAAGCTGGGAAGTCAGTGCAGGATAAGGCTGCCGAGGTGGGTAAAGCCGTCGAAGATAAAGCCACTGAAGTGGCGAAAGATGCCCAGAAGGGTGCTGTTGACATGACAGCTGCCGCAGCTGGTGAAGTGAAAGAAAAAGCGGCCGCTTTGGAATCGGCCGCAAAGGATAAGGCAGCTGATCTTGAGCAAGCCGCTAAGGAAAAAGCCGCAGAAGTGGAAGCCGCCATTCCGGCAGCGGAGTTGAAGGGACTGGAAGGCATGACTTCGAAGCTGACGGAAGCTTTTGCTGGAAATCCCCAGGTGAAGGCGCTTGCTGCCGGAATGATGGGATCCGTCGTCAAGCAGGAGTATCTTGATGCTGCAAAGGCATTGGGTTCGCTGTCAAAGATGGAGTTCACCAAGGAGCAGATTCCTGCGTATGCATCACTCGTGCAGCAGGTAGGGCCGATGCTGTTGTCGAAGGTGTTTCCGACATCCGGTGCAGACGCCAATCCCGTAGTGGTAAAGGCCGTTGAATACATGAAGAATGGCGAACTGACCAAGGTTGCATCGCAGCTCACCGCGCTTTCGGAAATGAAGGACCTGAGTTCGCTTCAGTCGGGAGTCATCGATAGCTTGGCCAAGAGCTACGGCCCGATTCTGAGCAATCTGGTGAATAAGGCTCCGGAAGTTCCGGCAGCCCAGTAATCGTTTTGGATCCGCACTTCTGGTGTGATAGAAGGCTGGCCCCGATGGGCCGGCCTTTTTTTTGTTTTGGCAGGAGCGGAACGATGTGCAAGGTGGAGGCATGCGTGCATCGGTATCTGAATCCAATCCAGCAATCATTCAGGCGGCCCGGGGATTGTCACAATCCGTTTCGAAGCTTCGTTTTTCCGCGCCGGTGCATACGGTCTATAACCCGTTGGACTACGCGTGGGACGCTCACGAGGCATACTTGAGACGATATGGGATGGGAACGAAGCGGGTGGTGTTTCTTGGAATGAACCCCGGGCCATGGGGAATGGCTCAGGTGGGGGTGCCTTTTGGCGAGATTCCGGCGGTGCGCGATTGGTTGGGCATCGAGGTCCCGGTGAGGCGTCCGGACCCGGAGCATCCGAAACGCCCGATTCAGGGTTTCGCATGTAAGCGTTCCGAGGTGAGTGGGCGGCGTTTGTGGGGGCTTTTTGCGCGGAGGTTTGGAAGTGCGGGCACCTTTTTTCAGGATCATTTTGTGCTGAATTATTGTCCCCTGGTTTTCATGCTGGAGAGCGGGGCCAATCACACTCCTGACAAGCTGCCTGCAATCGAGCGGGATGCCCTTTACCGGGCGTGTGACGAGCACCTGCGACGGGTGGTTGAGGCGCTCAATCCCGTTTGGGTGATCGGGGTCGGTAAGTTTGCGGAGTCGCGGGCCAGAGAGTCCCTGCAGGGCGCATTGTTGAGTTTCGGATCCATTGCGCACCCGAGTCCGGCAAATCCGGCCGCCAACCGAGGGTGGGACGACCTGGTGACCAAGCAGATGGAGGAAATCGGAATCTGGTGACTCCGGCTGACACCGGGTCGGGGATTGGGCTGTTCAATCCATGTCCAGCTTGCGCTGTCGGGAGCTGTCCTCGAAAACGGCGACCGCGTCATTCATGTATTTTTCGATATTTTCAACCCGGGTTTTTCCGGATGGATGGGTCGAAAAATACTCATGAAGCCCACCGGCGGTGTTGTCCATTTTTTCCATGAAAACGATGGCGCGGCGCGGGTCATATCCTGCACGGGCCGCGTAGAGGATTCCGATGCGATCGGCCTCGCGTTCCTGAAGCCGACTGTAGGGGAGAGAGACTCCGACGGTGCCTCCCAGCCCGTATAGTCCGAGCAATAGGTTGCGTTCCCCGGAGTCCATGTCGCTTGTGCCTGCTGCCAGTGCAAGACCAATACCCGCAAAGAGGGTTTGGGCGGATATCCGCTGATTGGCATGGCGTGCCGTTATGTGGGCGATTTCGTGAGCCATCACAAACGCGAGGTCGTCTTCTTTCTCCACGATGGAGAAGAGCCCGGTATGAACTCCCACTTTTCCCCCTGGGAGGGCGAAGGCGTTGATAGTATTGTCTTCAATCAGCACGAACTCCCACTCGGCTTCGGGCAAGTCCCTCCCGACTGCTGAAGCGATCCGATGCCCGACGCGTTGGATGATTTCGTTTTTCGGACGGTTGTTGGATACCCTCACCTGCGTCTTGAGCTCGGTGAAGGACTCCTTTCCCATATTGGCGATCTGGGATTCGCTGAACAAAACCATCCCGGTCCGGCCTGTCTCGGGAACGGTGTAGCACCCGCTGATAGCCAATCCGAACGCGAGGATTCCCGCGCATGTGAACAATCGGCGAAGTCGGGATGGTTTGTTCATGATGTGATGACAGGGGTTATGCCGCTGCTGCGGCGTTTGGGAATCAGTGTTTGAAGTGCCGGTAGCCTGTGAATACCATGGCCATGCCGCGCTCGTTGGCGGCTTGAATGACCTGGTCATCCCTGACCGACCCGCCAGTCTGAATGCAGGAGGTGGCACCAGCATCCGCTGCTGCGATAAGCCCGTCCGGAAAAGGAATAAGGGCATCGGAAATCATCGCCGAACCCTTCAGGTCGAGGCAGGCCTCGCCAGCTTTCCACACGGCGACTTTGGACGAATCGACGCGTGACATCTGCCCGGCGCCGATTCCGAGGGTGCGGGTGCCTTTGGTGTAGACGATTGCATTGGATTTGACGTGTTTGACCACCTTCCATCCGAAGAGCATGGAATTCCATTCTTCTTGGGTGGGCTGGCGTTCTGTAACGACGCGGAATCCTTCCTTGCCGTATCGGCGGTTGTCGGCTTCCTGCACGAGGAAACCACCGGCAACGGAGCGTATGTCGAGCAAGCTTGCGGGGTCCGGAACCTGTCTTGCTTCGAGCAGGCGGAGGTCTTTCTTTTTGCCGAAGCGTTCGAGCGAGTAGGCGTCAAATCCCGGGGCGATAATGATTTCACACCAGATCTGGCGGATGCGCTCACACAGTTCCTCATCGACGGTGCGGTTGACCACGATGATTCCGCCAAAGGGTGCTTGTTTGTCGGTTTCGAAAGCGGCATCCCACGCTGCGGCCAATGATTCCGCAGTGGCTACCCCGCATGGGTTGGTGTGTTTGAGGATCGCCAGGGTGGGCTCCTGAAACTCGCCGATCAGGTTGGCCGCGGCCGTCACATCCAGGATGTTGCAGAAGCTGAGCTGTTTACCCTGAATCTGGTGGAAACGTTCGTGGAAGTTGCCGTAGAGGGCGGCCTGCTGGTGCGGATTTTCCCCGTAGCGCAGGATGTCAGCCCGTTTTCCGGAGATCGAGAAAACCTCGGGCAGTCCGGCAATGGAACCCGGAGCGGGTTGATCGGCGCTCGAAGCGAAATAGTCCGCAATAATCCGGTCGTAGCGTGCGGTGTGATCGAATACCTTGGCGGCGAGTTCCCGGCGGAGGGAGCGCAGGTCGGCGCCGTTGTCGAGTGCCTCGATCAAACGATCATAGTCCGCCGGATCAGTGATAACCGAAACATGGCGATGGTTTTTGGCTGCGCCCCGCAGGAGCGATGGACCGCCGATGTCGATGTTTTCGATGGCCTCCTTATCGGTCACACCGGGTTTGGCGATGGTCTGTTCAAACGGGTAAAGGTTGACCACAATCACGTCAATCAGGGCAATGCCAGCCTGTGATGCGGATTCCACGTGGGATGGAATGTCCCGGTCGCAGAGGATGCCGCCATGAATCTTCGGATGAAGCGTTTTGAGGCGGCCATCCATCATTTCCGGAAAACCGGTGTGGGCTTCAACCAAGGTGACAGGCACTCCGGATTCCTGAAGGAATCGTGCGGTGCCCCCGGTTGACAGGATGGTGTATCCGAAGCGTTCCACCAAAGCTTTGGCAAAGGGCAGGACGCCGGTTTTATCACTGACGGAAATGATTGCGTATTTGTCCATGAATGTAACTCCAAAAACCGATCCTTAATCTAAACCGGAAAGCTTGGCAAAGAAAGAAAAACGCAACGAAAGAAAAGAGCGTTTTCAAGAGGATGGCCGATCCCGGAATTGGGGAGGGCGTTTTCGTGCTGAAGGATTGGATGAAATGTGAGGTTGTTGGGCGTATGATCGAATCTTCTCGCAAATCCAGTGTGTCTTTCTAGTCTCAGCGGTAAGAGTTGGCCCTATTCCTCCCGATGGCGTTTGTGGATAACCGCTTTGCATTTGCGGCCTATTTCTCCAGTGCCTCGGTTTTTGTCCGGATTTGTGTTTAACGGGAATCTGGACGCCGGGAATACTTGCCCAAACAAGTGCATCATTCTATGGAGGAGTCATTTCGAGGTTTTTGTCGGAGTATGGATCGGGTCGTTGCCCGGATTCCGGAATGGGCTGTGATTATTGGCGTGGTTTTAGTATCCGTTTTCATGCAGTTTCCCAACCTCAAGGAGATTCGGTACGGAGCCCCAGCGGCTGAAACCATCCTTGAGATTGCAGAGGATCCTTTCTCCCAAGTGGAAAGGGAGGATGGCAGTCATGGAGAGAAAAAGGCATTCCGGTTGCTGTTTCCCGCAATCGTCAGGCTGTGTGGTTGTTCCAATACTTGGCATGTGTATGCGCTGCTTCTTGTGGCGAATATCTTGTATTTGGCGGCATGCTATTTCGTGATCCGTAACGGCACGGGAGATAAGACGGTCAGCATGATTGCCTTGTGCGCCCTTGCCTTGACTTATTCAGGTGCCTGTGGCTTTCTTGATACGAAAGGATGGGCGGATGCGGTTCCGCTTGCTTTGGTGATCCTGGCGATGCTGCGGATTCATCCGTTTGTGGTGACCTTGTGCCTGTTTGCGGGAGTGATGGGAGATGAACGGGTTCTGATGGCGATTCCGTATGTAATTCTCTGGCAAACTGCTCAGCGGAAAGGATCCTATGATTTGACCGTGTCCGATCTGTGGGCTGACCGGAGTATGCTTGTTGCCGGATTGGTAAGTGTGTTGGCCTTTGGTTTTTTCAGGGGGTTGTTGATCCATATTCACGGATTTGAGGTGAAATTGGGAGGCGTGGGGCCCCGGGTTTTGCTACAGCACAATCCTGATGTGTACAGCGTGAGCTTCTGGAGTGGGTTTGAAGCGTTGTGGCTGATCCTGTTCCTGTGGATCGTGACGGTTTTCAGGCATTGGAAGAGGGCCATCGCCATCGCTCTGCTGCTCTATGTCTTGGCGTCGGTCGTTGCTTGCTATATGGTTTTTGATGTTACCAGAAGCCTGTGCTACCTGTTGCCGGCCTTGTTGTTCGCACTGGTAATGGTTTATCGATCATTCTCGAAGCGCGAGTACGCATTGGCGCTGTTGTTAGGTGTCATGATCGTGTGTGGAATTGCACCTTCGTCGAACTATTATGGCATTGGAGTCAGGGACTACACGCCGGCACCCTTCAGGGCGGTGGTGTATATGAGAGAGTTTCTTCAGACGCAGCCGTGAAGTGTGGTTCGGTGTTGCACTTTGGCGGCAAGTGCCTTCATCTGGATTACCGTTATGAACAAGTGTTCCGAGCAATTGGCCGAGCTTATTCGAAGTGTTCAGCCTGAAGTGGTGAATTTGCGGCATCGCATTCATGAGGAGCCGGAGCTCTGCTATGAGGAGCGGGCGACTGCGCGAAAGGTGGTGGATTTTCTGGATGATGTGCCTGATGTGGATATTCGGATGGGGGTTGCCGGGACGGGAGTCGTGGCGGTGCTGGGGCGGGGAAAACCCGGGCGCTGTGTGGCCTTGCGAGCTGACATGGATGCCCTTCCGATCGACGAAAAGACTGGTTGTGCGTACGCTTCGAAAAAGCCCGGCTTGATGCATGCATGTGGTCACGACGGCCACACCGCTATACTGGCGGGGACGGTGAAAGTCCTGAGCGCGATGCAGGATCAATTGAAAGGTCCTGTGAAGTTCATTTTTCAACCGGCGGAAGAAGGAGGCGGAGGCGGGCGCCGGATGGTGGATGATGGTGCGTTGAAGGATCCGGAAGTGCATGCGATTTATGCGTTGCACGGGTGGCCCGATGTCGAAATCGGAAATGTGGGCTATGGGTATGGCGGAATCATGGCCAGTACGGATTCCTTTACCATTCGTGTGAAGGGTCATGGCGGGCATGCCGCGATTCCCCAGAAGGTGGTGGATCCGGTGGTCATTGCCGCTCATTTGATCGTGGCACTGCAAACAGTGGTATCCCGCAACACCGACCCGGTGGAAAGTTCGGTCCTGTCGATCTGCAAGCTGGAAGGTGGTTCAGCGTTTAACGTTATTCCGAACGAGGTGTCGATGCTGGGAACCCTCCGCACCCTGAATGAGGCCGTTCGGCAGCGGTGTTTATCCCGCATGCATGCGATTGTGCAGCATGTGGCCGAGGCGTTTGGTGGATCTGCAGAGTTGATATATCGGGAGGAGTGTTATCCGGTTTGCCACAACACCGATGCTGAAGTCGATTTTTTCAAGGACGTGATGGCGCGTTGGGTCGGTCCCGAGCAGATGGTGAAGATGCCCCCGAGTATGGGTGGGGAGGATTTTGCGTTCTACACGCACCATGTTCCGGCGATGTTTTGGATGTTGGGAGTGAAAGGCCGGGGCGCGGAAAAGTGGCCTCAGTTGCATCAACCGGATTACAACTTCAATGACGATGCGATTCCCTTCGGGATCCGCGGGCATTGTGAGATGGTTCTGGCCTTTCAGGATCGCACTTGGTGAGCCGCACGGAACGTCTTTTTGGTTACAAGACGGTCCTGATGGGTTTGCTCGTTTGGTTTTGAGGAACCGTTTGGGACGATCGGATAAGGGCTGTGCGGCTTTTCTGCCATTCGCGTTATGGGAGAGTATGGCTGCCCACCCATTGGATGGGTCCGGACGGGCCCATTACCGGATGATCTGATTTGGGCATGTAGGCGGGTGTGCAAATTGCATTGCCTGACGGGTGGGTGGGTATGTATGTCGGAACTGCGAATATGAGCAGGATTAGTGAGGGGTCGATCGGATCGAAAGAATGGGAGGCATTGGGAACCCGGCTGCAGGGAGAGTTGGTTCTCGACGATGGGTCGCGCCTGAATTACGCGACAGATGCTTCGGTTTACCGCAAGTGGCCGGTGGCGGTGGCGTTTCCGAAAGGAGAGGATGATTGGCGGCACTTGCTCATATTTGCGCAGGAACATGGGGTGCCCTTGATTCCGCGTGCCGCCGGAACTTCGCTTGCGGGTCAGGTTGTCGGGGCGGGAATCGTGGTGGATGCCGGGCGGCACAACAACCGGATTCTCGAAGTGAATGAAGCCGAGCGTTGGGTGAGGGTGGAACCTGGAGTGGTGAGGGATGAATTGAATCTGCATCTCAAGCCGTATGGCTTGATGTTTGCTCCCGAGACTGCCACCTCAACCCGATGCATGATCGGCGGGATGATTGGGAATAATTCGTGTGGATCCCGGTCAGTGGTTTTTGGGACCACACGCGATCATGTTCTGGAGATCAGGGCGATGCTAAGCGATGGCAGTATCGCGGATTTTAAGCCCCTGACCCCGGATGAATACCGTGAGAAAACCAGACAGCCGGGACTGGAGGGCGATCTCTATCGACACCTTGACACTTGGCTGAGTAATCCGGAGGAGGCGACTCTCATCGGAATAGAGTATCCCCGGAAGGATATCCGGCGCCGCAACACGGGATATGCGGTGGATGTATTGCTTGGCATGCAGCCATTTTCGCCGGAAGGTGAACCATTCAATCTGGCCAAGCTGTTATGCGGATCGGAAGGAACTTTGTCCGTCACGTTGGAAGCGAAGCTCAATCTGGTGCCGGTCTTGCCGCCCGTTCAGGCCGTGATTCCCGTGCATTTGGGTTCCGTGGATGAAGCGATGTTGGCCAATCTGATTGCGCTCCGCTTCGCGCCCACTGCCGTCGAGCTCATCGATCGGAATATCCTCCGGTGTACGGCGGGAAATCCGGAACAAACCCGCAACCGCAGCTTTGTGCAGGGTGATCCGGGTGCATTGCTCGCAGTGGAATTCTGTTGTGCAGACGAGGATGAGCTTCAGGAAAGGGCGAGAGCCCTCGAGGATGCATTCAGGAAGGAAGGCTATGGATATGCCTTTCCTCTTCTCCGTGGCGCGGGAATGAAGGCGGTGTGGGATTTGCGACAAGCCGGACTGGGGTTGCTTGCCAATATGCCGGGTGATCCCAAGCCGGTGGCCTGTATAGAGGATACGTGCGTCCATGTGTCGGATCAACCATCCTATATTGCGGAGGTGCGAGCAATTCTGGACAGGCTTGGCTTGGATTGCGTGTTCTACGCCCATATCGGAGATGGAGAGATTCACCTGCGTCCGGTGTTGGATCTGAAGTCAGGTCGGGATCGCCAGCTCTTCCGGCAGGTGACCGCTGAAGTGGCGGTCTTGGTCAAACGTTTTCGTGGCTCCTTGAGTGGGGAACATGGCGATGGAAGGGTGCGCGGGGAATGGCTGCGTTTGATGGTTGGCGGCGCGCTATACGAACGCCTGGCCGGCTTGAAGCGGGTTTGGGATCCCGGCGGGATTTTGAATCCGGGAAAGATTGTTGAAGTGCCTCCCATGGACACGGATTTGCGGTATGAGAACGGGCAGCAGACACGGCATATCGATACCGTGTTTGATTTCTCGTCCACCCAGGGGCTCCTCCGGATGGCCGAGAAATGCAACGGGACCGCCGTGTGTCGCAAGTCCCATTTGATGGGTGGCACCATGTGTCCGAGTTACATGGCCACAAGGGATGAAGGGAATACCACCCGGGCCCGGGCGAATCAGTTGAGGGAGTGGCTGACCCGATCCGACAAAGCGAATCCTTTTGATCAGGAGGAGCTCAAGGCCGTAATGGATCTTTGCTTGTCCTGCAAAGCCTGTCGGAGTGAATGCCCGTCCAATGTCGACATGGCCCGCATGAAGGCGGAATTCCTGCAGCACTACTATGATGCCAATGGTGTTCCTTTTCGCGCGTGGGTGTTTGCCCACTACGCACGGATACAATCCCTGTTGGGATCGCTTTCGCCCTCCTTGGTAAACAGAATGTGGCGTGTGCGGTGGATGGCCGGATGCATCAAACGGATCATTGGAGTCGATTCGAGGCGATCCATTCCCGCCCTTGCGCGGCGTCCGTTGCGGCGCCTGATCGCTTCGGGTCTACGTGGGTTGAATCAGCGGACTTCCGGAAAACGTGAGCTTTGGTTGTTTGTGGATGAGTTCACGCAATGGCAGGATGCACGGGTCGGATGGGCCGCAATTGAAGTGCTGACGGCTTTGGACTATCGTGTCAAGGTGATGCCGCATCCTGAAAGCGCGCGCGCCATGATCAGCAAGGGATTGTTGAGAAAGGCCCGCGCAGTTGCGAGAAAACAGGTGTCGCTTTGGGCGGGTTGTGTCAGCGGGGAGTCTCCATTGGTGGGCATTGAACCGTCGGCCATCCTCGGTTTCCGCGATGAGTTCCCCGATTTGGTTGGTGACGATCTCCGGCAGGCCGCACTTGGGTTGGCGTCGCATAGTTACACTTTTGAAGGCTTTCTTGCGCGTGAATTGGACGCTGGCCGGATTGACCGTTCCCGTTTCAAGGATGAAATGGCAACTGTGGTGGTGCACGGCCATTGTCAGCAGAAGGCGCTTGAAGGGACTGCCGCGATGGTCAAAGCGCTGAGTTTGCCGCCAGGGTATCAGGTGAAAATGCTGGCAAGCGGCTGCTGCGGGATGGCTGGATCGTTTGGATACGAGAAGGAACACTACGATTTGTCGATGCGCATTGGTGAACTCGTCTTGTTTCCTGAAGTGCGCCGCTTACCCGATGGGGCGATCCTCTGTGCGGCCGGCACCAGTTGCCGGCATCAGGTGCTCGATGGGACGGGGCGGATTGCGCTTCACCCCGCGGAGGTTCTCAGGGATGCTTTGCGAGAAGCGAACAAATCCCGCGGATCGTGAATTCGGTTCCCTGGCCGCTTGTGCTTTTAAAGGTAATGGAGCCGCCCATGAGCTGAACCTGACGCCGGATCATGTTCAGCCCCAGTCCCGTTCCCCGGTGGAGCGAAACAAACTGGGTTTCGCCGTGGAAGAATGGTTCAAAAATCCTGGATTTGTCTTCGTCGGAAATACCCATTCCCGTGTCCTTTACGAAGAGCTCAACATCGTTGTCACAACAGCGGCATCCAACGGTGACGGATCCCTTCACGGTGAACTTGAATGCGTTTTCGATGAGTTCTTTGAGGATGAATACCGTTTTTTCCTGATCCGTGAAGACCTTTTTCCCTTCAATATTAGGATCGATATCCAGGATGAGCCGGATCGGATGGTCGGACGATGGGGAGATATAGACCTGTTTGCGTGCGCCGTGAATCGCATCGTGCAGGATCGTGTCGATTTCGTATGGATGAATGGTCGCCGAATCGGACACAGACTCGATCTGGGCAACTTTGATGATGTCGTCCATCAATCCGGTGAGGATTTCGGTGTTCTCGACAATCATGTCCCGATAGGATTTCCACTCGGGTTTGGAGTCGGCTTCGCATGCGATCACTTCAGTGAGCCCGGATATGGCGTTCAGCGGAGTGCGGATCTCATGGCTCACATTTGCGAGAAAGGCGGATTTGAGGCGCTCGCTTTCTTCTGCCTTGGTTCTGGCCGCAACGAGTTGCATTTCGAGCTGTTTGCGGGAGGTCCAATCGCGGACCACCAGGTATTCTTCGCCCGTTTCGGGGTTGCGGCTGAGACGGCGGATCAGGTAACGAAGGCTTCCGGATGGCGTGCGGTGCCATGCCCCGATCACGAGGTTCTCATGAGTATCGCTGTCCTCGAATACTTCACCGTCGTTTTTCGCAATGAAGTCAGCGATTTCATGGTGAGGCGCCTGTTCGACGGATGTGAGCGGATCGTAGGTGGTGTCGAGTAGCGTGCACATGCGCCGGTTGCAGAAAATGGGGATCCCGTCTTTGAGGACGGCGAGCCCGTGCGACACGTGTTCGGCCATGCTGAGCAGGCGGGTCTCGCTTTCCCTGGCAAGCCGGAGGTTCCGAAGGCTCCGGCTGATTGCGATGATGATCAGGATCGTGATGAAAACCGTGGCGATTCCCATCCAGCGGAGAAAACTCCGGGTGAGTTCCGCGATTTCTGAAGCGGCTTCCACATGGTAGAAGCCGGATCCGATGACCCAACCCCATGGTTCAAAGATCTTGAGAAACGAAGTCTTGAGGTCTTCGCGGGACGGATCGTCGTTGTGTTGCCAGTAGTAGGTGAGGAAGGCTTCTCCGGATGGGGAATCCACAACCTTCCGGTTCATTTCCACGAGAACGTTCAATCCGGTTTTATCGACATAAGTGGAAAGATCTACAATATCGTGGTAAGGGTGGGAGACGATGACCGAATTGAGGTCATGCACCCAGAAGTAGTCTTTCATGTCGGGACCAAACCGCATGGTTTGGATCCTCCGCAGGAACCTTCGTTTGGCTTGATCCTCCGAAATCTCACCGGATTCACTTTGTTGGTGCAGTTCGTTTGCGATGGACCACGCGCTGCGAACCAAATCGATGTGGGTGCTTTCACGCTGGTGGAACAGAATCCTGTTGACCGATGGAATGAACCACATGCTTCCCATCCCGGTGATCAGCAGGAGCATCAACAGCATTGGAAACAGTGAAATAAAGACTTGTTTGCGGCGGGAATACCGACGCTTGATGAATTGAATGGGTTTGGATGTTGAATCACCCATCATCCGTCAAGAAGCTGTGGTTTGTTTGCGCCGTCCATTGCTGCAAAGGCTATCGTTTACGGGATGGGTTCTGCGGTGAGCCGATTGATGCCTAGATAGAGTCGACCGGTTCGAATTCGAGTTTCACCCCCTTGTTTAACCTCCATGCCTCGAATAACCCGAACAAGACAATCAGGATGCCAAGGAATCCCATGAAAAAGGGCGAAATCAATGCGATTCCAATCAATACTGCGATTCCGAGAACAACGGTTCCCGCACCGGCATTGAAGGGTTCAGTGTTTTCTGTGACGTCTGCCGGGGTTTCATCATATGTTTCTGCTTCAGATGCGACAACAGTGAACGTTTCTTCCCCTTGTCCGTAATCGGCGGTTTCATCTTCGATGAATCCTTCCTCCTCGAAATATGCAGTGGATTGAGCTTCATCCAGATAGCCCTCCTCATCCCATGTCATTACCGCAAGCGGGATGTTTGGCAATGCAAGAGCCAGATAGGTCAAGAGCACTGCAAGGGCCTGATAAGGAGCGCCTCCCCGACGTTCGGATCCATGTCGCACAGCGGCTCCGACCAGCCATCCGATTCCGATCGCAATGATGGCGTATTGATAACCGGTTTTCCATGTGACGAGAAAATACACGGTTGCTCCGATCAAAGCGGCTACTGCGCCCAGAATACCCGCTTTTAGAAAACGCTTGCTTCTGGATCCTTGGGTGAAGGCCTGCTCGATGGCTGCTTTGCATTCCGGACAGACCTTGTCACTGCCCATGGCAAAATGAGCACCGCTGATCTTCTTGCCACATTGGAAACAGGTGGGTGCGAGTAGCTTCGCCCGGTCTTCGGGAAATACCGGTTCCGGAAGATCCGATATTGAAGGCGGATTGGGCGGAGATACAGGGTTTTCGGAGTCCTTGTTTTTAAGGGTCAGTGCCATGGTCGTATTCAGTTGGGGTAATGAACGGTTCCACAGGGGAGGAATTTTGATAAAGAATGTACGCAATCCTGAGGATATGCGAGCCAAAACGGGCGTCCATTCATGGGCGGGCAGGAAAAATCCGCTACGCTTTATTCCTATCGGGGGAGCCGAATGGTGGTAAAAACAAAAGACAATCCGACAAGCACTTTCAAAATATTCATATCAGCCAAAAATCAAACCGTTATTGGCTACAAGGTGAAAACATTGTGAAACTCCATCGGTTTTTATGTGCAAATGCA
>JAFGAQ010000029.1 GCA_016933595.1 Opitutales bacterium
CGGCAGTTCTCTGGCTACCCCGGCGTCCGGAGTGTCGGAATGCAGGGAGATTGAAACGGGGCATCCGGTGATCTGAGCTGCCTTGGTATTGAGGATGTCCAGATAGTTTTGGCTGATCCAGAGAGCGGAGAACTCGGTGGGTGTGCGGAGCGTGAGGGTGTTCTCCGTGGCGTCGGTACAGACCAGCGGTTGAAACCATTCGCGGTAGATGTCTTCACTAAACAAATGCCGGATCTCGTGACTGAGATCAGACCATAGCTTGGGCATAGCGGTTGCGGTTTGGAAGGAAGGCATTGGAAGCTAAACTCTTGAGGTTATTCACAGAACCATCAACCCAATTCCACGGGGTGCGGTGGAATTCAGCTTGCGGACCGTCCGATATCCCTTGGCAGGAACAGGGGCAAAGCGGTAGCTGAAGACTGGAAGGGTCGAGTCCATAAGGTTATGATTGGTAGTAGATTACAGACTCGATTCTATCGGGGTGGGCCGCTCGCCGGGAAACGGGGCAATTGGCAAGCGGTTGTGTGAGTCGGGAAGGTTCATGCCGAAGACTTTAAGCCTATCGGGTCATCTTCATTCAAGACAATGTTCTCCACAAGTTATTCACAATCGCTTTGGGAAAAAAAACGGGCTTCAACTTATAGAATTGGCATGCCGATGAACGGTTTCCTTAGCCCCTGTAAGATGAGCCTTTACAGACTGTTGGTACGGTCGAATCGATTCGGATCGAGCCTCGTTTGTGAGTCGGAATTGTGTCGGAATTGTGACAAAAAAAGATGCAAGTCGTTCATTCGGATCGGGCATAATCCGGTGGCGCGGTTTGTGTGATGCGGAAAACAAATTTGTAAGTGTCCTTTTATTATGTTGTTGCAAAAGAATTGACGCCGGTTTTACGGGTGTTTTTTCGCTCTCAACATCCCGGCCTCTGATGGAAAGGATGCGCTTTCCATTTCCCGTGAGGCTGTGTTAGAGTTTCTTGGAATGGCAAAGGGCAACAAACCAAACAAGACCCATCCGGAGCATACGGTTTCGGCAGTTGTTGACGCGGGTTTGGATATCAAGGTGATCCCCAACGCGCCGAAAACGATGGTGGTGGGTCGCGAAGGGGAGGTGTGGCGTATCAAGGTGGCGGGCGTGCCTGAGGATGGTCGTGCGAATCGCGAGTTGATCCATTGGATGGCGGAGTCGCTTGGAGTGCCCAAGGGTGCTGTTGTGCTGCTCAAGGGCGAGCATGCAAGGCAGAAGAGTGTCCGGATCAAAGGGATGAATCAGGAAGCCTGCGAAAAGCGTTTGGAATCGATGCTCGGCCAAACGGTCTGAGTTAACGCAAAAAAGCCGGGCACATTGCCCGGCTCGTGTTACGAAGAGGAAGAGAACGTAGAGGATCGGGTCAGTCCGAACTTTCCGGTTTGAACGCGGATATGATCGATTGAGCCACGGCGTTTGGCATTTCCTCGTAGTGGTCGAGTTCTTCCGTGTAGAGGCACTTCCCACCCGTAAGGGAACGCACCCGTGTGGAATAGTGGTAGAGCTCGCGCTGGGGAATGAGTGCGGTGATCACCTGCAGGTTATTGTCGGTGTCGATTCCCTGAATGCGACCACCTTTTGCCGAGATATCGCCCATGACATCGCCCACGCAGTCTTCCGGAACCGTAACCGATATGCGGTGGATGGGTTCCAGCAAGCAGGGCTTGGCGGCCATGAAACCTTCACGAAAGGCTTTTTCTCCGGCGATCTGGAATGCCACGTCCTTGGAGTCAACCGGGTGCATCTTGCCATCGTAGAAGTCGATTTTGACATCCACAACAGTGTAACCCGCCAAGACCCCGGTCTTGCATGCTTTCTTGACGCCTTTTTCGACGGAAGGAACGAAGACCCGATCGACATTCTGGCCGACGAGCGAGTTTTTGAAATCGATACCCGAGTCGCGTGGAGCAGGTTCGATCCGAATCCATACCTCCGCAAACTGGCCGGCTCCTCCGCTTTGTTTCTTATGGCGGTATTTCGCTTCGGCTTTTCCACGAATGGTTTCGCGGAAAGGAATGCGGGGCGGTTTGAGTTCAACGTTAACGTTGAAACGTTCGGCCATGGCCTGGCATGCCACCTGCAAATGGAGGTCCCCCAATCCGCTGATGATGGTTTCGTGGGTTTCTTCGTCATTGCGGAAATGGAAGGTCGGATCTTCCTCGTGCAGGGAGGTGAGGGCGGCGCCGACGCGTTCCTCATCCCCTGAATTGGTAAGGTGAACGGCGCTTTGGATGTTTGGCTTGGGGTAATCGACCTTCGGGAGTTTGATTTGTCGGCCCGGTGTGCACAGCGTGTTGCCGGTGTGGGTATCCTTCATCTTGACCACTGCGCCGATATCTCCATTTTCGAGACACTTCACGAGGTCACGCGATTTGCCATTCACCACGTAGAGTTGGCCGACTTTTTCGTTGATGCCGCGATCGGCGTTGTAAAGATCCATCCCGGTTTCAACCCGTCCTGAATAGACCCGGAAAAACGAAAGATCCCCGACGTGTTGTTCGGCGATTGTTTTGAAGACGAAAACCACGGGATCTTTGTCCTCCAGATGGATCTCGACAGGGTTTCCGCCGGCGTCCTCCCCGAGAACGGTTTCGCGGTCAACCGGAGAGGATCCGTATTTGGAGATGAAGTCCAGGAGCCGGGCCACCCCGATGTTGTTGGAGGCAGATGTGACAAAAAGAGGGATAAAGCTTTGGGATTGGACGGCCGCATGCACGCCACCGCGCAGGTCGTCCTCGGAGAGGCTTTCGGACTCAAAAAACTTCTCCATGAGGGAGTCGTCCGCTTCCGCGACCCATTCGATCAGTTCCTTGTGGAGGGTTTTTACCTTTGCTCCCCATTCACCGTCCGCTTTGGTTTCGGTGAATTTTCCGGACTGATCCTTGGCATAGGTCACCACCTCGGTGCGCATGACATCGAGGACCTGGTTGAATCCCGGCCCCGGGTTCATCGGTATATTCATGGGGAAAACGCGGTTGCCCCAACGCGCACGGATCTTGGCGAGGATGGCTTCAAAGTCCGTGTTTTCCTTGTCGAAGCCATTCACCACGATCACCTTGGGCAGATCAAAGGAGCTGGCGTAGTTCCAAACCTGTTCGGTGCCGACTTCGATTCCACTGCTGGCGTCGATTGTGACAATCGCGAAATCGACCACCCGCAGTGCACTCAGTGCCTCGCTGATGAAATCGAGATACCCGGGCGTATCGATGATGTTGAGTTTTTTATCGAGCCACTCGGTGTGGGTGATGGATGAGTGGATGGAGATTTTCCGTTTTTGCTCGTCCTGATGATAGTCCGAGACCGTGTTGCTTTGCTCGACAGAGCCCATGCGGGAAATGACCCCGCTGGTCGCGAGCATGGCTTCGGTGAGGGTTGTCTTACCTGAGCCCCGGTGTCCGACCAGGGCAAAATTGCGTATTCTATTTAGGGGCATGGGATAATGGAATGTTAGGATTCAAAGAACAATTGAAAGAGCCTTCCCGGATGGCTCACAGATGGCTGCCGACGCTTATGGCCTCGGCTGGGTGCGCCACATTCTGAGCACAGCCGGGAATGGCCTCCTCTACCGCCGCTCAGCGATGGAGGGGGAATGCATCCAGCCGGTCCGTGAAGCTGATGATGCGCGGGTTCGCCAGGCGTTCATAGTCGACGTAATACATGCGGACCAACTCGATGTGATTGCCTGCGTTGAAGTAGATTTCCTTCTCTTTTGAAAGGCTTTCGGCTACGTAGGTGTCCATCCCGTAGAGGTTTCCAAACGGAGGCATGGCACCGAGCTCGCAATCCGGAAAACGTTCGTGGAATTCTTCTTCGCTCGCCAGATGGGCATTGTCATGTCCCAGAGCGTTGGCCAGACGCTGGAAGTTGATGTGATAGCTGGAGGGAAGGACTGCCATTACCAGCTTGGATCCGAGTTTGATGATCGTGGTTTTAGCCATGTCGACGCCCGGAATGTGGGCGGATTGGGCAACCTCCTGCGCCGTGTAGGCCGGAGAGTGCCGGATGAGGACGTATTTGATGCCGTTGTCGTCGAGGTAGTTTTTGAGTTTTGTCGCTATCATGAGTACATAGTTTCTGAGAGTTGCTCAGGGTTAACAGATGGTGCCCGACGACCGCGTCGGGCGATAAAGTCTTGGGAGGGAACGCCGTTGGAAGTTTTTCGAATCAACGGGCGCCTCCTCGGACAGGGGTTGCAGGATTAAGACTTTTGATGATCAAAAAAGAATTGCTTATTTTTGAGTTATTCATCATCAAACGCACTGATTTGTTCCGGGAGGCCTCCTCGGGGAGCCGAAGGATCATCCAGATACCCAAATTCAAACCACAAGCTAATCTGAACGTGTCCAAAAAGCAAGAGATTACCATTCGGCTCGCAGGATATTCCCAGGACGGCATTCAGTCCATGGGAAGCCTTTTGGCCAAACTGGCTGGTCGCTCGGGATACCGGGTCATGACCTATATGACGATTCCGGCAACCGTAGCCGGCGGGAATTCGATCTACCAGTTGAGGATCGGAAACCGGTCGATTCTGACTCCGGGGGATGAGGCGGATGTGTTGGTCGCGCTTTATCAGGATAGTTTGGAGGCTCATATCTCCCTGCTCAAAGCGGGTGGTGTTCTCATATGTGATTCGAAGCACTGCCAGCCGGAAGGTAAGGTGCCGGACGGGACGCATGTGTATGCGTTGCCGATCACCGACTTGTTGGAATCGGCCTTGGGCGGGCATGCGATGAAGGGCAAAAACATGTTCCTGCTGGGGATGTTGTCGCGCCTGCTCGGTTTGGATGATGCCAAGGTGGAGGACTTGGCACTTGAGCGTTTCCGCAAGAAGGATGAATCGGTCATTCAGAATGTGCGCACGGCTTTGATGGCCGGGCTGGAGTATGAATGGAGCGGACGCCGCCCGGGCATTCATCTGGATGATCCCAAGCACAGTTGTGATGCAGTCTCAATGGACGGCAACTCAGCGATCGCCTACGGGTTGATCAGTGCGGGAGTGCGTTACGGCGCATCGTACCCGATCACACCTGCGACTTCCATTATGGAAGTGCTCATCGAAGAGCTTCCGAAATACAATGGCGTGTTCCTCCAGACAGAAGATGAATTGGCCGCCGCCGCCGCCGCCATTGGAATGTCCTACGGAGGCAATCTTGCGGTAACCTCGACTTCGGGACCCGGGATGTCGCTGAAGATGGAGTGCTTGGGATGGGCGACCATGGCGGAAATGCCGCTTATTGTGGTGGATGTTCAGCGGGGAGGCCCGAGCACGGGAATTCCGACGCAGGTGGAGCAGAGTGATTTGCTGCAGTCAATTTATGGAAGCCATGGAGACGCCCCCCGGGTGGTTCTCGCGGCGCGCGATGTGGAGGAATGCTTTTCGATCTGCAAAGATGCCGCTGCGATTGCGAAGCATTATTCAACCCCAGTGGTGATCCTGTCCGATCAGGGACTGTCGACCCGCATTGAGGCATTTGACAAGCCGGACTGGAACACTTGCATTGTCGAACCAAAGCTGGATCAGGAGGCTCGGTCGGCAGATTTTGTGCCGTATCCTGCCGATGCGTTGACGCATCACGCGCCTCCTGGGTGCCGCATTGAGAGCGGGCGTTATCCCGTGATGACCGGACTGGAGCACGATACGACGAGCGGTCCCAATCCGGGGCCGGCCAATCACATGACGATGACCGCCAAACGTCGTAAGAAGTTCCAGATGCTCGAAGAAGCAACCCCCATGCCGGAGATGCTGGGCGATGATCAGGGGGATCTATTGCTCATCAGTTGGGGCTCCTCTTTTGGCACGACCCGTGAAGCCGTGATGCGGATGGAGGCCGAGGGCAGAAAGGCCAGCCACATGCACCTCCGCACGCTTTATCCGCTCAAGCGTGAGATTCGCAATGTGTTGGAACGATTCAAGCGCGTTTACACCGTGGAGTTGAATGATGCGGGGATCTATGGGGCCGGGCAACTCGCTACCCTGATCCGTTCCGTAACCGGTTGCGACCGCGTTCGCTCGATTGCCAAGACCGACGGCCAGACCTTCAAGGTCCGCGAGATCCTCAAAGCCGTGGCGCATGCATGACCCGGCCAATGGTGACAACATACCAAACAGTGAGACAAGACCATGAGTGAGATTCTTTCCATAGAACCCGAAATTCAACTACCCGAAAAGATCACCAAGAAGCTATTGGCTGCCAAACAGCCGACCTGGTGTCCGGGTTGTGGCGACCATTCGATATTGGCGGCTTACTTCAAGTTGTTGGAGAAGCTGCAGTTGCCACGCGAGAAGATCGTGACCCTTTCCGGTATCGGGTGTTCATCCCGTTTCCCGTATTTCGTGAATACGCACGGTGTGCATTTCCTGCATGGGCGCATCCTGCCGTTTGCGACGGGATTGAGCCTTTCCCGCCCGGATCTGCACCTGTTCGTTTTCAGCGGGGACGGGGATTGTTTCTCGATCGGAGGAAACCATTTGGATCACACCGCACGGAAAAACCCGAACATGACCTACCTGATCATGGACAACACGGTTTACGGGATGACCAAAAACCAGACTTCCCCGACTTCGCCGAAGGGCTTTGTGTCGAAGACGGATCCGCTCGGCTCAGTCGACGAACCGATCAACCCGATGAAGCGCCTGATCAGCACCGGTGCAACCTTTGTGGCCCGCACCAGCGCCAGTAACATCGCTCATGTCATGGAAATGCTCGAGCGTGCCCAGGCCCACAAGGGATTCTCTGTCATCGAGTGCCTCTCGGAATGCACCCAGTTCAACAAGGGTTCGTTTGAGGGATTGAATCCCCGTAAGGGCGGTCAATACCGGATCATTGAGGAGAAGCGTTTCGATGGAACTCCCGAGGATGAAAACCGCCATGATGTGACCGATGAAGTCGCGGCATACCGTTTGGCCGACGAGCCCTGGCCGGGCCGGTTTGGTGTTTTCATCCAGAAAGACCGGCCGACCCGTAGTGAGGCAAGTGCGGCCATCAGTGAGCGGGTACGCAGCCGGAATCCCGGGAAAACGGATCGGGATTTCCTCGTTGAGGCATTTGAGCGTTTCTCATGAGGTAGTCGCTCTTTCCGCATTCTGGGCGAACAGACGAAGCATAAGGGGTTCGAACTTTCGGGTTGAGCCCCTTGTTTTTTGTGGTATTGCTCAAGCTCTGGGATCCGGTTTCCAAGGGA
>JAFGAQ010000263.1 GCA_016933595.1 Opitutales bacterium
AAAACGATAATTCCATTTCTCGCAGGTTCAAGCTCACCACAAACATTGCTTGCTCCAGCTTTTGAAAGGTAAGGCTGCACCCCGTGAAAACCCCAGAGTTCCCGAGCCGTTCTTTTCGCTTGTTACGAAACCGGTTAGCCGCAAAGCCTCCAAAAGGTTTTTATTTATGCCGTATCACGGCAAACAAGCGCGATGCCGCGGATTGTGGATGGTGCGTCTTCTTAGGGGGTGTTGTCTGATTTTGCGAACTACCATCCGATGGAGATTCTCGTGTTGGAAGACAACAAGGTGAATATGAAGGTGGTGGATCTGATGCTGCGCAGGCTCGGCCATCATCCGTCCTTCTCCTCGGACGGTAATGGAGGCCGAAGAACCTACATGGATTTGCGGCCTGAAGTGATGTTCATGGATATTCAGAAGCCGGTAATGGACGGAATCCAGTACGCGAGGGAAATCCAAAGCCGTGAGAATGGCTTTGCGTGCGATATCATCGGACTATCTGCCCGAGTCCTGAAAGATACCCGAAACGAAGCAAAGTCCTTTGGTTTCAATGAATACCTTTTTGAACCGGTGTATGCTCCATCGCTGAAAAAGCGCTCGAGGAAGCCCACGCTCGGGTGTTGACCCAGCACGATCACTCTGAAACCTCGAACTAAAAGCGCAGGACCCAAAAATGGAAGACTCCATCCGTTTCCCAAGACCTTGTACATCAGACTCCTAGCAACCGCTTTCCGCATGAGCAAATGGATGGATTCTACAGAGCCATCGGTGGCCTTATTGAGACATTCACATTGTTCTGAAACGTTATGCTAAACAATGCGAAATCAGCCAACGCAATAGTAGCCTATTGTATCTTCAGCACTTTGTAACCATAAGAGCAGGTGAAGGGTCCTGTCTTCTGTGCCATCTTAGAACCATAAGAGAATCATGATGTGGGATTGATTTCAATATCCAGCCGGTTTCCGAATCCGTCACCCGGATTGCGCCGTCTATGAACCTGCTTCTCGCTAAAGGTGTGGTGACAAGCATTCACCCATTCTTCAAAGACATGAGGGGATACGGTCTGGGCCCCGGCCGCACGCAGGGAGTCCAGAATCATGTGATCAGCCGATACAACGGCTATGCGGGAGGGATCGGCTGATCGCAGGCCCATCCGCTCGATTACCGCGTCTGCGGTCAAGTTGGATGGACTGAATATCACCGCAAAAGTATCCACTCCCCAGGGATAGGAGCATGCGATCTCACTTCCGCGCCCATCAAAGACTACGGTCACCTGCCAGCTCCACCCATCGTGGATCTCGCGGGCCATGGAGACAAGAAGGTCCCGCGCGCGATCGCGATCCTGCCGCCAGACCCGACGCAAAGCGGGCAGTCCCTGGGCCACATTACTGCCGTCGACCAAAACATGCATGGGGCCCCCGGCGGAACTTCCAAAAGCTTCTTGAAGCGGATCTACGCGGCTATCCGGCTTTTTCGCCACTGGCTCCAACGGCCGGCCTTTGCTGGCTTTTTTCAAACCACGGCGTCCACAACTGCCCGCTGCTCACAAACCTCTCCGATGAACGCCTTGACCTTGATGTGTTCGGGATGCGCCTGATAAACCGCCAACGCGGCTTCGTCATCAAAAGAACTCACCAGGACACAATCCATCGCAAACGGATCGTCCACCACATTTGTTCCGAAAACGAACTCACGGATCTCCGGAATCAAATCGGGCAACATACTCAACCTGACCCGCATTTCAGCGAGGTTTTTTTCCTTGGAATGGCCCAACGCCTGAGGCTTCAGGCGCCACATCACAATATGCTTCAGCATGATCGGGATTCTCCCTGTGTTTACTCGATTAGTCGATGCGGCTTGATCCGTCTATTCGTCGTCGCCAATACCCAGTTCCGCCTGCAATTCGGGAAACTCGGAGATCTCCGACATGAACTCGTCGACGCTGAAATCAGCTACCACGAAATCGCCGTATTGGAAAGTTGGGGTCATGGTCTGGCCACTGATCTCCATCATCTGATCCATGTCTTTTTTATTGGCCAACACATTCCGGATATCCAGATCCAGGCCATGCTGTTCAAGAAAGGATCGGGCCGCGCGACACCACGGACATCCGGGTTTGATATAAAGGATAGGTCTTTTGTTCATGGGGTGAGAATATACTACTCCATTAAATAACCATTTGCCTTTCTGGCAACCCAGATAAGACTGGTTTTGCCCCGAAACGTAAGAATTCCATGCCAGGAGACCCACATATCCACATAAAAGGAGCCCGACAACACAACCTGAGGAATCTTGAACTGAGAATTCCCCGGGATCGGCTGATTGTTGTGACCGGGGTCAGCGGTTCCGGAAAATCCTCCCTCGCTTTCGATACCCTCTACTCCGAAGGATACCGCAAATACATCGAAAGCCTCTCGTCCAAGGCCAGACTATTGCTGGACCAGATCGACCGGCCCGATGTTGACTACATCAATGGATTGTCTCCCGTCATTGCCATCGAGCAACGCAGCGGCTCAGGATCAAACCCGCGCAGCACAGTGGCCACGGTCAGCGAAGTGGCCGACTACGCACGCCTCATTTGGTCATTGACCGGTGAACGCTTCTCTCCCGAAGATGGCAGCCGCATCCTGCGGCGCACCTTGGACGATTGCATTGCCCGCTTGTTCACCGAACCGGAAGGCAGCCGGCTTATGCTTCTCGCTCCGAAAATCAAAGCCAAAACCTCGGTCCTACGGGAGGAGATTCCCCGATTGCAGCAGAAAGGCTACACCCGAATCCGGCTGGACGGCGAAATCCACGAAATCGATGAGCCCCGCCTGCTCCCAACCGGCAACACGGAGCACCAGATCGACATCGTGATCGATCGCATCCTGCTCCGCTCCGATCAACGCAGCCGGATTGCGGATTCCCTTGAACTCGCCTTCCGCGAAGGACAGGACAGAGCGATTGCGCTCGTTCAGCAACCGGACCAACGCGACTGGACCGAGCTTCCCCTGAGCCAGCACCTGACATCCGAAAAAGAGGGTATCGTCTACGCCCCGCTCACGCCACGGTCCTTCTCCTGGAATCATCCGGACGGCGCATGCCCAACCTGCGGAGGCACGGGTTTCACCCTTCAGTTTCATGAGGACCTGGTCGTTCCCGACCCGGATTTATCCGTCCGGAGCGGAGCAATCAAACCCTGGCGACTCGGGTCAAAGAACATGATCATCAAGCGCAACGCCATCCTCAAGCAATTGGCGGAGCAGCTTCCCTTCGATCCCAAGACTCCATGGAAAGACCTGCCGGAGGAAACCCGTCACGCTATTCTCCACGGGATAACGGAGCGCAAATTCGCCTTTAAACTCAAACCGGGAAACTCCAAACCGGAAATCCTCTCGTTTGACGGGGTATTGGCCGATCTTCGCGACACCCAGTTGCACACCAGCAGTGACGGGCTCAAAGCCAGACTCGTCGCCTATCAAGTCAGCTCACTCTGCCCGGATTGCCTTGGCAAGCGGCTCTCGAAAGAGAGCCTTTCCGTGTTTGTTGAAGGGCTGTCTTTCGCGGAATTCATGGGAATGAGCCTTTCAAAGGCACACGAGTGGGTCAAAAGCCGACTCGTGGACCAACCCCGCTATGCTCCGATGGGAGATGCGGTTCAAGGTCTGCACAGACGCCTGCATTTTCTCGATCAAGTGGGGATTGGCTACCTCACACTGGATCGCGCCTTCCAAACCCTCAGCGGTGGAGAAACCCAACGCGTGCGCCTCGCCACGCAGCTCGGGATGGGCTTGGTGGGGGTCATTTACGTCCTCGACGAGCCGAGCATCGGCCTCCATCCGGCCGACAACCGGCGGCTGATCGACATTCTCCTCGAACTGCGCAACCAAGGTAATACGGTCATCGTTGTCGAACACGACAGCGACATCATGCGGGCGGCGGACGAGATCCTGGAACTCGGACCCGGCGCGGGTTCCAAAGGAGGTTATCTGATTTTCCAAGGATCACCGGAAGCCTGCATGGCTTCCACCAAGAGCCTGACCGGAGCCTACCTCAATGGAACCCTCGCAGTCGATCGGGCCGGGGAACCCATCCATCAGACGGAACCTGCTCTCGAAATCCTGGGAGCCTCCGAACATAACCTCAAATCCATTGATGTCCGTTTCCCGATCGGATCCCTGACTGTTGTTGCCGGCGTCTCGGGATCGGGGAAGAGCACCCTGATCAACGGGATCCTTGCCAACTACGCGGCGTTCAAACTGAACCGCGCCAAGACCATTCCGGGGAAACACCATGCCATCCGGGGCATCGAACACTTTGACCAGGTCATCCGCATCGACCAAAGCCCCATCGGCAGAAGTCCACGTTCCAACCCGGCCACCTACACCAAACTCTTCGATTTGCTCCGTCGACTCTACGCCCAGACTCCACTCGCAAAGGTCCGGGGATACTCTTCGAACCGGTTCAGCTTTAACACACCTGGAGGCAGGTGTGAACGATGCAAAGGCGATGGCATGATCAAGCTCGACATGCAGTT
>JAFGAQ010000030.1 GCA_016933595.1 Opitutales bacterium
GGTTTGAGGCTCTTTGCCGAAACCCTTCGGTACTCCACGCTGCCGGATCACCAGCAGCTTTCCTTCGATTGGATGATGCTTGTCAAACTCTGGCAAACCATCGGTCGGCTCCTGCGTGGCGGGGTAGGGGCCCATGTGGTTTTCGTCGATGCCGCATTCCATCCATCTGATCCTTCATCGGCCAGCCTGCTTTCCAATATGCTCGATCGCCTTGCGTCCCATTTCGACCAATCCCGGGATTCGGATCCCGAAGCGCGTCTCGTTCGACTCCTTTACCGCCCGCTTTACGACTCCCTCTGGCGTATGTTGGTGGAAGATCCAAACCCTAACTCAAACTCATTCTGACATGTCCAAAGAATACCGCCAAATCACCACCCTGAGTTGGATCCCGGCAGCTCCGGGTTCTTCGCTCCCGTTTTCTCACTCCGTTATGCCTTTTCCCTCGCAATGGAAAGGCGTATCTGCGACCCAGGATCGTTCCCTCCCGACCCGGAGCCTCAATTCCACCCTGCGTTGTCTGGCACCCGACCTCATCGCCATCGACCCCAAAGCCGATCGCATGGGCTCCAGCTCCTGGTTGAGGACCGTTTCCCCGGGCAGTCTGCCCCCGGGGGTTCTCGCCCTCATCATGAACGAGTGGGCTCTGCGGCAGGAGAAAGGAGCGATCGGGCATATCGACGCCGATTTGCTGAGATGGGAATCCCGCGAAGTCGATCTGCTGGCGGGTTCGACCACCGCCAACGGCACCTTTGCATGCGCGGATCCAGCCAGTTTTTCCTTGATACCACACTGGGCGGCCTCCCGGATCACTGACCCCGCCCAGTGTTTCGAATATGGCGGGCAGATCCTCCGATTTCGCCGGGTGGCGTCCAGTCCCGGCTCCGGTCCGGTCGAAGTGGTTTCCTGGCCGGCGTTGTCAGGCGGAATTGACAAAGATACGGGCAAGCCATCCCATTTCTATTCCATTCTGCTCACCTTCTCGCTCCAGACCCGCCCCTTTGAGTCCCTTCCGCACTTGCACATGAGCGTGGGTGTGCGGCGTTGGCTGAGCCGTCCGGTCCGGAAGAAATACATACCCACCAACACCTCGGTGGATATCCTGGCACATGTTCCATGGATCCAAGGCATGGCGCTCTCTCCCGCATTTGCGGTCGCGAACCTGAGAGGCAAACGCTATGTGGAATCGGAGGGCAAACCGGTCGATTGGGATAATCAATTGCCGGCTTTGTTGACATCACTCGGAGCGCTGCAAACCCTTCCCGATCCGAAGGCATTGTTGGCATCCCCGCTTGAATTTCTGCAGGAGGATAGGGGACCAGTCTTTGCGGTACGTTACGATCATGCTTTCGGCGGCAACCATTTTGTGAACCCCGGCAGTGTTCCCTTGTTCAACGATAGCCTCTCCCGTCAGATCGATGCGCTGCTTGCTCCCGTCTGGGTGAGAGAGTCCCCTTTTCCCAAGATCAAACCTTCGGGGAAGGCATGGCGTATGGTCAAGCGAACGCTTCCTCCCCAGGGCGCGGCGGAACTTCATGTGGAGTGTTACACTGCCAGATCATTCATAAGAAAGGCGTTGCTCAAAGCTGTCGCGGACATCACAGGCAATTCTCCAATCCCTTCCTATGAGGATACCTTGGATTGGAATGGAAACCGCATTCATATCCACAACGGGACGCGGGATCCATCCCGCTGGATGTTGATGGAGTCTCTGGTTATTCCTGATGAGAAGGGGAAAAACCACTCCACTAAGGTCCAGCTTGCCGAATCCGGGCGAATACAGGAGATCGCCAGGATGTTGCCTCCGGTTCATGATCAGCTCACGCTCGCCTTGATCCAGATTGGCGATCGGGAGAGCTATTTGGAAAAAGGGATCAGCGATCCAAAAGCCTCAATGAGGGAGGGCTTTGCCCGCACTGGCCGCCTTACCCAGTTCATCACGCCTGACGAGAAAGGAATCGAGCACCGCAGTATGAAGGCATTTCTCGATGCCCTGCGGCAGGCGGGGTTCGCGCATCCCATTTCGCGGGTGGGGGATTCAGATCACCCCTCTCAGTGGAATCAGGTGGGACTCTATCAGTTCAGGATCAAAGATCGCAGCGCCGGGAGGCGTCCGGTCCGTTTCCTTCCCGTGTTTGTGGCCTTGGGTTCCGACTCCGATAGCACTCCGCAGGTCTATTTGCCGGAGTGGGGATGGATGTCCTATCCGCGAGCCCTTTTGGCCCTCGCCAGCAAAAAAACGCCTGCACTTGATCGAAATGCGGTCCTGCCCTGGCTCCAGAACGCGATCACCAACCAAATTGTGCCCTCTGGTCCATCGCTGCTTTTCGTGGAAGCGCAAAACATCCGGAGCATATGGCCATGGCTGCAGGATCCGCGAATTGGCTCCGCACATCCGTTCGGTGGCCCCTCCGGTCTCGACGACCTGCGTATCCTGCGCGTGCGCACCCATGTTGCCAATGAAACTCCGGATGCCTATGGCTCGAATGAAGGACACTCCGGAATCGGGCGTCCATCCGGTGTCTTTGTTCTCAACCCCGGCCGGGTCTATGCGAGTTTTGCCATGCGCCCCGATGCGATGAACACCACCTCGCTCAAGGCGGATCCCGTCACCAAGCCCACCGGCAACCGCTGGAATCCGAATCTCTACGAGTTCACTCTCGCCCGTTTGGAACCCGGCGATTGCCCCGATACGCTGGCACTGTGGGCCCATCACCTGCGCAGTCAGAGCCTGCAATACCATGGCGACGATACCGCGCTCCCCCTCCCGCTGCACCTTGCCAAAGGCATGCAGGAATACCTCCCCAATCATGAACCCGATGACGACCCAGAGGCCGAAGCCTGAACTCCGGAGTGGGCGACTTCAGTCGCCCTCTTCTTTCCCGACGTGCCAACCCCTGCCGCAGCGTGCGGAGTGGGCGACTTCAGTCGTCCTCTTCTTTTCCCCAACTTCATTCAACCAGCCGTCATCCTCAAACGCAGTCCATCTCATGAAATCGCACCTCAGTTTTCCGCTTGACCGAATACTTACAACAAGTGAACATGTGTATATGATATGCAAATGAATACCTCTAACGAAATACCACAAAGGATCTGGATAAGCTGGCGTTCCATGTTGACGATGCTCTTCCTTACCCCAGTCGCCGCGTTTGCGGCGGGCGTGCTCAAGGGAATCCTGCTCGCCCTCCCTGTGATGTTGCTCTGGAACCGTGTCCTCACCCAGGTGGTGGATGTTCCATCCATCGACTTCCTCACCGCCTTCCTACTGCTGCTCCTGTTCCA
>JAFGAQ010000031.1 GCA_016933595.1 Opitutales bacterium
CTCCAGCCCAGAAAGACCAGAATCAGGCACGAAACGACGCTGATGACAAAGCTGATGACCTGGCTTCGGCTGAGCGCCGAAGTGAGTGAGCAGATACTCAGGTAGGCGCCAGCCATGAGGACGGCTCCAAGGTAGCCACTGAAGATCACTCCCCAGTCAGGTGATCCGAGATAGGCCACCGTGATAGCCATGGTCAGCGTTCCCAGAAGCGCGATGCACAGGAAAAGCCATCCGGCAAGAAATTTGCCGAGGACGGCTTCCGGAATGGAAACCGGGAGGGTGAAAAGCAGCTCCCATGTCCCGGAGCGCTTTTCCTCAGCCCATAGTCTCATCCCAACCGCCGGAACCAAAAAGAGGAAGACCCATGGCAGAAACACAAAGAAGCGGGCGAGTGTGGCTTCTCCTCCGTCGAAGAACCGCCCCAGAAACCAGGCCAAACCGACTGTGGCCACGAGGAACACCACCAGAAAGACGTAGGCAACCGGAGTGCGGAAGTATCCGAAGAACTCGCGTTGAAAGAGGGTTGAAATCGATTTCATGGTTAGGATGGAAATAAGTTTGTCTGCTCGGCCTGATCGCAACCGGATCAGCGATCAGGATACAGGATTGGCTGCGGTTAACTCGCGGAAGACTTCATCCAGTCGGGAATCCGGCCGGTCAAAGCGGTCGATTTTCCATTGCGAGGCATGGGCGAAGTTGAGCACCTCAAGCCCGATCGGTTCATGATTCGCTGGCAGCACTTCAATCGCGTTTTCCGCGCATGCGATTTTCGCGGCAGGGAAGCGGGAATGCAGTGCCGCCGATATCGTCTGCGAGTCGAGCTCGGAAGCCAGACGGAGCGTGATGCCGTTGTGTTTGGGATGCCGGCGTCGGAGTGCCTCGGGAGTTTCGTCCGCGATGATTTTGCCCCCTGCGATGATGATCACCCGGTTACACATGGCATCGACCTCCTCCAGAATGTGAGTGGAGAGGATGATCGCCTTGGATCCCGCCATACGCCGGATGAGCTGGCGGACTTCCTGTTTCTGATTGGGATCCAGCCCGTCTGTCGGTTCGTCCAGAATCAAATAGCGTGGGTCGTGCAGGATCGCCTGAGCGACTCCCACCCGTTGTCTGAATCCCTTGCTCAGGGTGTCGATCGTCTGGTTTGCCACAGTGTCGATGTGGCAGGTTAGCATGACTTTCTCGCAGGC
>JAFGAQ010000264.1 GCA_016933595.1 Opitutales bacterium
ACACCACCCGATCGATCGAAAACCACGGACGCAGGCTTTCCTCGTCAAAATCGTAGGCGGACCGTCTCAGCTTCTCCGACCACCATGAAAGATCCCATGGCTCCATGGGCGCGACCGGTTCGTTCATCTGAGTCGCCCGGAAACGGACCAGATCATCGATATCCCGAACAGCAGCATCCCCAAGCACGTCCCTCAATTTCATCAGAAAAGAACGTGCGACCGATCCAGAACGGGCCATCCGGCGACTCGTCGAATAGTCCGCGTAGTGATCCTTGCCCAAAATCCCGGCCTTCTCCTTGCGAAAAGTGAGGATTCTTTCGACCAGATCCCGGTTATCCCGGGGAGAAACCGTGCCCACCGCACAAGCCGCACGCCATGCCTTCTCGCGCAAAACCGGATCATTGCAATACCGCATGAAAGGACCATAGGACGGGCCTTTAAGGGTAAACCTCCACACAGGGGTTTCCGATGAACCAAACCCCTTTTCCCTCGCACTCAGGCGGGCAGCCTCCAACGAGACTTCGGGAAAACCCTCCACTACCTGGGGATCATCCACCATCAACTCCCACTCGTTGGTCGCATCCAGCACATTCTCAGAATAGGTTTGTGTCAGTTGCGCCAACTCAGCATCGATCTCCCCCAGACGATCCCTGGCGGCTTCGTCCAAATCCGCACCGCTTTCCCTGAAATCCGCAACGATTTCATCCATATGGCGTTGTTGCAGAGCACTCAGGGATCCTCTGTCCGTATTGCGTACTGCTGCTTGAATGGATGACCAAAGGGCCGGTCGACGCAGAATGGAAGAAAAAAAGCCAATCACCTTCGGCAACTGAGCATTGTAGGCTTCGCGCAGTTCCCGGGAATCCATCACAAGGTTCAGGTGTTGGATCTTACTCCAAGCTTCGCTCAAGACATTCCCCGCATCCTCAAATGCCATAAACACATTTTCGTAGCCCGCTTGTTCAGGGGGAATCACCTCAATACGCCGAAGATCCGCCTCAGCAAGATCGATTGCAACAGCGATATCATCTGCCATGCGGGAGGGCTTGAGACGTGACCAGGCGATCGGGGCATGCTGATCAAGAAAGGGATGTTTTAGGGATTGATCCATGGATGTGCCACACATTATCTTCCTCAGGCAATCGGTGTAATCCGCCTTTGTCGAGCGTTCTATTGGGCGGAAACCCACCAGAATCCCAGGCAATAGGATCCGGCGCGGGGCGAACCTGTCGCGCATCCGGAAATTTCCACACAAACGACTCAATCCAAAACAGCATCCGAACACCCGTCATGTCCGAAATCAGAATCACCTACGACCGCCATGGTCCAGCTCAGGAAGTCCTCTCGACACAGGAAGTCCCGCTTGCCGATCCGGCTCCGGGTCAGTTGAGAATCCGGATGGACTACGCCAACATCAACCCATCCGATCTCGGAATGATCGGAGGTACCTATGGTAGACTGCCCCAGCTTCCTGCTGTCGCCGGACGAGAAGGCGTGGGCACCGTCGAATCCATTCATCCGGGAACCCGGACCTCTCTGAAAACCGGAGACCGGGTCCGCATGCCCGAGTCTTTGGGCGCATGGAGAAGCCATGTAATATGCGAACCCGAAGGTCTGATCAAAGTCCCCTCCGATATCGCTGCGGAACAAGCCGCTACCCTCTTCATCAACCCTCCCACCGCTCTGCTGCTTCTCGAGCAATTCGTCGACCTGAAGCCGGGTGATTGGGTCATCCAAAACGCGGCCAACTCCTCCGTTGGGATCTGGGTGATCCAATTGTGCAAGCTCAGAGGACTCCACTCCGTCAATTTGGTCCGCAGAAACGAGCTCGCCGCCCCACTTCAAGCACTCGGAGCCGACATCGTTCTCGAAGACAACGATGACAACATCAAACAGTTGAAAGCAATGACCGGCGGAAATCTCGCCAAACTGGCGCTGAACTCGGTTGGCGGAGCTAGCGTCATCCGGCTGATCCGCGGATTGGCGGATGGGGGAACTTGCGTGACCTTCGGAGGAATGGTTGGCGATCCGATCCGTTTTCCGACCCGCAACCTGATCTTCAACGACGTGCACCTCTGCGGTTTCTGGATGGACAAATGGATGAGATCC
>JAFGAQ010000265.1 GCA_016933595.1 Opitutales bacterium
ACATTCAAACCACGATCCCGCAGAAAAGCCTTTAGACTGGGGATGGAAATCACGTTGAAATGGAAAACCGAGGCAGCGAGCAGTACGGTTGCGCCTGCCAATGCGGCTTCGTGGAAATGCTCCATGGTACCGGCTCCACCCGATGCGACCACTTCCGCTTGTGTTACGGCTTTGATCCCACGAATCAATGGAAGATCGTAACCCGTGCGCACCCCATCAGTGCTTTTGCTGGTTGGCAGAATGGTGGCAGCCCCATAGTCACCGACCTCCTTGGCCCACTCAATCGCGTCCCGTCCGGTTGCAGTCCGGCCCCCGTCAATGTAAACCTCGTAACCCGAAGGCATGGCGGGATTGGCTCCGGCATCGATTGCAACCGTCACACGATCCCGACCGAATTCCCGAATCATCCCGGCGATCACCTCCGGTTTGCGAAAAGCAGCACTGCTTGTGGATATCTTGCTGGCGCCAGCCGCCAAAACCGCCTCAGCCACCGAACAATCACTGATTCCGCCGCCTACCGTAAACGGAACGGTTACAACCTCAGCTGTTCGCTTTACCAGGTCAATCATGGTCCTCCGACCCTCGATAGTCGCCGTGATATCGAGCAAGGCCAACTCATCGGCCCCAGCCGCACAGTAAGCCCGACAACACTCCACCGGATCACCGGCATCCTTGATATCGACGAAACGGACACCCTTCACCACTCGACCGTTCTGGGTATCCAGACACGGCATGATCTTGATCTTCTGATTCATGACCAATCCCTAAAAGATGTAGCGCGTCCGATCAAGAATGGATTACTCCCCGAGCATTCAAGCACCCGCTTCATAGGCAAGATTCGGTTGCAACCACTTCTCGACTTCCTCCACACTCATTTGCTTGCGAGCGGCATAATCCTCAACCTGATCGCGCTGAATGCGTCCAACCGGGAAATAGTGGCTGGCGGGATGCCCGAAATACAGACCCGACACGGAACTGGGCGGATGCATCGCATAAGAGGACGTCAGTGTCATTCCGGTGTGACGCTTCACATCCAGGAGATCCCAAATCGCAGCCTTCTCGGTGTGATCGGGACTGGCCGGATACCCCGCAGCCGGGCGGATTCCGCGATAGCGCTCCCGCACCATCCAATCGACATGCGGATGCACCTCCTCAGGTGAAGCCGTCAAACGCTCCCCGAAACGGAAGGGTTCCTCAAGACCATAGCCCAACGCATCGCGAACTTCCTTATGGCAGTATTCCGCCAACGCTTCAGCAATCCGGTCCGACAAAGCCTGCACCAGGATAGCATGAAAATCATCCCCCGACTCCTTGAGGCTGCGGGCGTATGCCTCGATTTCGTCTCCTGCGGTGACCGCAAATGCGCCAATCACATCCCCTCTTCCACTGGAAGCGGGCGCCACAAAATCGGACAGGCAAAGGTATTCCTGAGGCTGGTCACTGCTCTTTTCGCGCTGCTGACGCAAAAAATGGAAACGCTGCAGCATCTTCCGGTGGGATGCGTCCTCAAAGACCTCCACATCGTCTCCGACCGAATGGGCCCTGAAAAGCCCCCAAACCGAGCGAAGCCGGACACGATCCTCACGCATCAGGGAATCCAGCATCTGCCGGGCTTCGCGGTACATTTCCTGAGCCTGCGCACCGTGCTGCTCATGATCCAGAATCTTCGGGAAGCGCCCACGCAACCCCCAGGCATGAAAGAAGGGGGACCAGTCGATGTATTCGGCAACCTTGTCGAACGGGATCGCATCCGCGGCGCGGACACCGTATTCCGCAGGCAGCGCAATGGGCTCACGGGCCCAGTCCGGACGGAAGCCACGCTCCCGTGCCTCTTTGATCGGCACATAACGGGTCCCGGCATTCAGGCCCTCGGCATGCCGCCTCCGCGCATCCTCGTGGCGCACATCCAACTCCCGCACATAAGCATCGCGGGTGCCGGGATTTGAGAGCTTCGAACATACTTCCGCGACTTGGGAGGCATCACTCACATGGATCACCGGCCCGCTGTAGTGCGGCGCTATCTTGACGGCTGTATGCGCACGGGAAGTGGTCGCTCCTCCAATGAGAACCGGAACTTTGAATCCCTCGGATTCCATCGTCCGCACGTTGGCGATCATCTCATCCAGCGAAGGAGTGATCAAACCCGAAAACCCGACAAAATCGGCCTTTTCCCGACGCACGGCCTCAAGGATCACCGACATATCGACCATTACTCCAAGGTCCACCACCCGGTACCCGTTGCAGGCCAAAACCACGCCAACGATGTTTTTTCCGATGTCGTGAACGTCGCCCTTGACCGTCGCAATTACAAATGTGCCAGCTGATGTATCGCCCGTCTTTTCAGCCTCCATGAACGGCTGGAGATAGGCTACCGCGCGCTTCATCACACGGGCACTCTTGACGACCTGGGGGAGGAACATTTTTCCGGCTCCAAACAGTTGCCCCACCACTTTCATTCCGTCCATCAGGGGGCCTTCGATCACATCGAGGGGGCGACCCAACTTGGCACGTGCCTCCTCTGTATCGGCTTCCACATGATCCGTAATTCCCTTTACCAGCGCATGCGCCAATCGCTCCTCAACCGAACCCGCTCTCCAATCCGCGGATTGAAGCGGTTTGACCTCCACCGATGGTGGATTCGAACCGGACGCTGCGGGAACCGCTGAAGCGTCCCGGGGTGAAGCACCCGCACCGGATGCAATGAAGTTTTCAAGACAGCCCGGATCATTGGTGCGGACCGCCTGCATGAACAATTCTCCCAGCAGCGCGTTGGCCTTCAGATAAGCCTGCTGAATCCGTTCATCATTGGAAATCGCCGCTTCCCCAGACCCCTTGTCCTTGGACGGTTTGTCTGACTTGGCCCGGTCTTTCAATGCCTCAGCAAGTGTGATCAGGCGCTCGGTGGCACCGGAGTCGCGGTTCAAAACCACATCTTCCACCGCTTTCAGCAAATCCGGGTCAATTGCGTCGTAGGGAATCAGCATCCCGGGGTTCACGATCCCCATATCCAGCCCGGCCGCGATCGCATGGTGCAAAAACACGGCATGCATGGCCTCCCGGACAACGTTGTTTCCTCTGAACGAAAATGAAACATTCGAGATCCCCCCGCTGGTCCGACTCCCCGGGCAGCGGCGTTTGACTTCCCTGACCGCGTCGATGAAATCCAAGGCATACGAGGCGTGTTCTTCCATGCCCGTAGCCACCGTAAGCACGTTAAGGTCAAAAATGATGTCCTGAGGGTCAATACCCAACTCATCCACCAGGATCCGGTAAGAACGCTCGGCAATCGCCACTTTGGCATCCCGGGTGGCCGCCTGGCCCTTTTCGTCGAATGCCATCACAATCATTGCGGCACCATGCCGCCATATCTCCCGCGCATGGTGACGGAACGTCTCCTCTCCCTCCTTGAGGCTGATTGAATTCACAATGCCCTTGCCCTGGAGGCATTTCAGACCAGCTTCGATCACGCTCCATTTCGAGCTGTCGATCATAATCGGAACCCTCGCCAAATCGGGCTCAGATGCGATCAGGTTGAGAAAACGGATCATGCTGGCTTCGCCGTCGAGCATGCCCTCATCGAAATTGACGTCGATCACGGGAGATCCCTTCTCGACCTGCGAGCGCACAATCGCGAGCGCGCCGTCAAAATCCCCGGCGATCACCAGTTTCTTGAACTTCGGGGAACCGGTCACGTTTGCACGCTCACCGACTTTGACGAACGATCCCGCACCCTCGATAACATTCAGCGGCTCCAGTCCACTCAGGCGAAGTCCCGGTTCAAACGATGGCACCTTGCGCGGAGGGAGTCCCCTCACGCGATCGGCAATCATGCGAATATGATCGGGAGTTGTGCCACAGCATCCACCAACCACATTCACCCAACCCGCCTCAGCAAACTTCCGGATCGCTCCCGAGGTATGGTCCGGCGTCTCATCATACCCGGTATCACTCAACGGATTCGGCAATCCTGCGTTCGGGTAGACATGCACAAAGGTATCGGCGACATCGGAAAGCGCCTTGAGGAACGGACTCATCAAATCCGCGCCAAGAGCGCAATTCAAACCCACACACTGCGGACGGTATCCACGGATCGAATTCCACACCGCTTCAACTGTCTGCCCCGACAAGGTGCGCCCCGAGCGGTCCGTTACCGTAATAGAGGCAAAAACCGGAATGCGGGTCTCGACTGTCTCAAAATAGTCCTCCATCGCGGCAAGCGCCGCTTTGAGATTGAGGGTATCAAACGTGGTCTCCGGAAGGAACAAATCCACTCCACCCTCCGCCAGTGCCAACACCTGTTCGAAGTAGGCCGCCCTCAACTCTTCAAAGGTTACCGCGCGGAATTCCGGCCGGTTCACATCAGGAGAGAGCGAAGCCGTCCGGTTCGTGGGACCCAAGGCACCCGCCACCCAAACAGGCCGGCCAGTCTCAGCCGCATAAGCATCGGCCACTTCCCGTGCGACCTTGGCTCCAGCCAGATTGATCGCCCGAACCTGATCCCCCAATCCATAGTCAGCCTGCGCGATCCGGGTCGCACTGAACGAATTGGTCTCAATGATATCCGCCCCGGCCTCCAAAAACGAACGGTGGATAGACGCAATGATATCCGGTCGGGTGATGCTGAGGAGATCGTTATTTCCCTTGAGTGGCTTGGACGCGTGCTTGAGGGACTCATTCCGGAAGTCGTGCTCCACCAGACGGAAGCTCTGAATCATCGTTCCCATTGCCCCGTCCAAAATCACGATGCGCTCGCGCATGGTATTGAGCAGCGCGGTGCCTTTTGCGGTCATGGGGTTTCCCTGGATTCGGAATGTCATGCGCGAAAGCTAGCACAGATACCCCTGTTTTCAATTCCAAAGGCAATCGAAAACCGCTCCACTCAACGGAACTTACCCTTTTTAGCCGGAATTGCGGATCTCCTCCCTCAGGTTGCGCCAACGCTCAAGCCGCTCCGCCACACCCGCCTCCGCTCCGGATGGCTTCGGGTAGTAAAACCGCTC
>JAFGAQ010000266.1 GCA_016933595.1 Opitutales bacterium
TCAATGCTCCCTGCGGTTTTCCGGTAGCAGTAGTTCCTGGAGTTCATTGGGCTTGCCTTCCCGTTTGACAAGCGAGAACCCGTCATAGAGCTTTCCGGTAGCGGTCCTCGCCTCAAATTTGAGGGTATCACCATCAATCCGGACGACTTGGAAGAGCTGGGTATCCTCCGCCACCCGGACCGCCCAGTCGAAGCTCGTGAGGTCATACATTTTCGGCCCTGAAACAGACACCACATAGACGGTTCCGACGTCCGAATCGTAGACCTGATTGAATCCATCGGCCACATTGTATATGCCACCCTTCCCCAAACGGCTCACATCTCCACTGCGGGCATAGGTATGGTCATGACCACACATCACCAGATCAACCTTGAAGGCATCGAACAGCGGTTTCCAAAGTCCGCGTAATTCGGGGTTGTCGCGGTTCTTCGCGGGGGAGAAAACCGGATGGTGAAATGTGATAAGCGTCCACCGGTTCGGATTATTCCCGAGCACATCCCGAAGCCAGCTCACTTGCTCTTCCTGCTTTTCATTGGAATTGAGCGATATGATACGCACCCCTTGGTAATCAATATAGTAGGCTGTTTCTTCGAGTCCGTGCGGCCCGTTTTCGGGAAGCGAAAACTGCACCCGCCAATGATCGGACAGCTTCCTGAAGTCCACCGCCCCTGCGGCAATACCCGACAGGTCAACAGTCTTTCGATACTCGTGATTTCCCGGAGTGGCAATCACCGGAATGGTCCCGTTAACCCAACCTGGAGCACCGAACCATTCGCCCCACTCCGCGTCATTCTGAGCATGGTTGATCAAATCCCCGGCATGTAGGGTGAAGGCTGCATCCGGGACGATCCGGATCGATTCCCGGAAAACTCTGGACCAATGCATGCGAATATCGTTTTGCGCATCTCCGAAATAGATGAACGAGAAAGGAGCCGACTCCTTTTTTGCGGTCCTGAAATGCTGCCACTCACTCCAATTCACGCCATCCCCGACCCGATAGGCGTAAATACAATTGGGCTCAAGATCGCTCAATTCAACCGAATGGTAGTGGCTTTCACCGAGATCCGAGGAAAAAGCCCGGGTCTGGGCCAACATCCGGACTCCCTTAAAATCGAGTGGTTTGTCGGTCGCTTGCATGACCTCCACCCACGCCTGAGCAACACTCACATCGGTCCGCCATGTAATGGCCTGAGAGGTAGCCGGGGTTCCGGCCCAAGTCAACACCACCCGATCCGGAACTGGAGAGGGTTGATGGACCGATTTCTCTGAAACCAAAACCGGAGGATTCCCATCCTGAGCGAGGCAGGAAACAGCCGCCAGCACACAGATCCACCCGATCGATAAGCGGATGAACCATGAGGCGCCAAAAACCGGGATCATTCGCGCCAAGCGCGGAACATGAAAACTGGGTTTCATGACCGCATTCGAATCATCTCTGTCCATGCAGGCAACCGGGTTTTCTGTTCCTAACCGAATTTTCATATTCGGAGCCGCTGCATTATGCCTGCCGGGTGCCCCAATCCCGACTCCGATTTGAATCACGGATTGCGTGCAACAATTCGCAACCCACAGTTGATTTCAGGCTGGCACCCTATTCGTTGGACCATAGGCTGAACCGCGTATCTGCATTCACAGCAGGACATCGACTCCACGCAAAACCGATTGTTTCCTTCGGGGCAGAAACCACAACATCCCTTCATCAACACCCATATGCCATATCCAGCTGACGATTCCCGATACGATTCCATGATCTACAACCGCTGCGGGAGTTCCGGTCTCAAACTCCCGGCACTCTCACTCGGCCTATGGCAGAACTTCGGAAGTGTGGACCCTTTCGAAAACCAAAGGACCATGGTTCGGCGCGCATTTGATCTGGGGATCACCCATTTCGATCTCGCCAATAATTACGGTCCGGTGCCGGGATCCGCTGAAGAAAACTTCGGAAAACTGCTGCGAACCGATTTGGCACCTTACCGCGATGAACTCGTGGTGTCCTCCAAAGCCGGCTACTGGATGTGGCCTGGTCCATACGGAGAGTGGGGCTCCCGCAAATACCTGATATCCAGTTGCGATGCGTCGCTGAAACGTCTAGGTCTGGATAGTCTCGACATTTTTTACAGCCACCGGCCGGATCCGGACACCCCACTCGAGGAAACCATGGGAGCACTGGACTTCATCGTCCGAAGCGGCAGAGCCCACTATGTCGGGATATCGAACTATGATCACGAGCAAACAGCGCGGGCGTGTGCCATTCTCAGGGATCTTGGCACCCCATGCCTGATTCATCAACCGCGCTACAATATGCTGGATCGATGGGTGGAAGACCATCTGCTCGACGAGATCGGCAAACAACAGATTGGCTGCATCCCCTTCTGTCCTCTCGCCCAAGGTTTGCTGACCAACAAATACATCGACGGCATTCCGAGCGGATCGCGGGCCTCGAAGGTATGTGAAATGAAAGACAGTCTGATCCACGAAGCCAATATCGAACGGGTCCGCGAGCTCAATGATATCGCCAAAGACCGCGGTCAATCGATGGCCCAAATGGCCTTGGCCTGGCTGCTCAAAGACAGCCGGATAACCTCGGCCCTCATCGGGGCATCCAAGGTTTCTCAAATTGAGGACAGTGTCGCTGCACTGAAACACCTGGAGTTTTCCCCGGATGAGCTTGATCGGATCCGCACCATCATTAACTCCTGAAGACATGCCAGTATCGGATTCCAGTGCATTCCGACTTCGCCGAGCCGAAGCGGGAGACGTTTCAGCCATTCTCGGGCTCATCCGCGAATTGGCCGTGTATGAACACCTTGAAGATCAGGTGGAGGCAAGTCAGGACACGCTCCGACAAACCCTCTTCGGTCCGCATCCCTACGCATCTGTGATTCTGGCCGAAGCAGATGGTCAAGCAGTCGGCTATGCCCTCTTCTTCCACAATTACTCCACATTTCTGGCTAAACCCGGAATATTTCTCGAAGACCTCTTCGTAAAACCGGCATTCCGAAAAAGGGGAATTGGAAAAGCATTGCTCGTCGAATTAGCCCGCATCGCTGAGGAAACCGGATGTGGGCGCTTTGAGTGGATGGTGCTGGACTGGAATGCTCCGTCCATCGCCTTCTACGAAGCAATGGGAGCACGCAAGGTTGAAGGCTGGTCCGTGATGCGGGTCACCGGCAAACCGCTTTCTGCACTTGCGTCAAATGAGTAGAGAACACACTGATCCAAGCCCATATCCCATTCCCGTGATCAATACCAAGACAACCGCTGCATGAACCGGGTCGCCATCAAAACCTACGGGTGCCAAATGAACCTGCGCGACTCCGAAGCTGTCGCCGCGCTGTTGCGCCTGCGCGGGTATTCGATCGTGGAGAACGAGTCCGAGGCGGATATTGTGCTCCTCAACACCTGCTCAGTGAGGGATCAAGCCGAACAGAAAGCGCTCGGAAAAGCGGGCTATCTGGTTGCCCGAAAAAAACGCAACCCGAGATTTCTCGTTGGCATAATCGGGTGCATGGCACAAAACCGGGGTGGCGCATTGCTCGATCAACTCCCCGACCTCGACCTGATCGTCGGCACACAGAAATTCCACCACGTTCCGGAACACCTCGATGCGATCATTCAGTCCATGAATGGACTCGGCCCGCAAAGCTCCACGGTCGTGGACCTCGAAGAGGAAACCGGATCACAGGATACCATCCGGGACCACATTCCGGATGCCCACCCTGTTTCGGAATTCGTATCAATCATGCAGGGATGCAACATGCACTGCAGCTTCTGCATCGTGCCAAAAACCCGGGGAAAGGAACGTTCCCGCCCGATCGATTCAATCGTCGATGAAATCCGGGAGCTCGTCGCAAATGGGATCCGCGAAGTCACCCTTCTTGGACAGATTGTTACGAGCTATGGCAAAGACATCATGCGGCCGTCTGCCGGCAAAAGCCCATTCGTGCAACTACTGGAAGCCGTTCATGCAATTCCCGAACTGAAACGCATCCGGTTCACCTCTCCCCACCCTCGCGGGTTCAAACAGGATCTGATCGATGCATTCCGGGATCTTCCAAAACTCGGCAGCTATGTTCACCTCCCGCTCCAGAGTGGGTCCGATCGCATCCTTCGCGAGATGAAGCGACCTTACACGGTTGCCGCCTACATGGAAATTGTCCACGGCCTGAAATCCGCCGTTCCAGACCTGAGCATCTCGACTGACGTAATCGTGGGATATCCCGGCGAAACGGACGAAGACTTCCGCCAAACGGAACAAGTCTTCACGGAAGTCGGGTTCGACATGGCCTACATCTTCAAATACAGCCCCAGAAGCGGCACCCCATCCGCCGAGGTTCCAGACTCCGTTCCCGAGGAAATCAAGGAAACGCGCAATCAGATCCTGCTGGACCACCTTCACCGGCAATCCCTTGATCGAAACCTCGCCTATGTTGGCTCCACACAAGCGGTTTTGGTGGAAGGACGTGCGAAAAGAGGAGAAAACCTCTTCATGGGGCGCAATCCGGCGTTCCGGAAAGTCCTTTTCCCAGCCACTCCGGATCATCTCGGCCAGATTGTTCCAGTGGCCATCACAAGCGCCACCGTAACGGTCCTGCAAGGTCAAATCGCAGAGTAAAACCAAAGCGCACACCAGGGACGGATGGGGATCCATTCCAGCGCCTTTGGACAAATATCCATCCGCCCAGCGCCGAACCACTCCAACCCCTACCCGGCCAGACTCGAAATCAACCCACCATTCTTGCAAACCAACTCCCAAATGGCTTCATTGCATAAGACTTCCATACTATTTCCACACCCGATTGGACACCATCCAGAGCTCAACAATCTCCCATTCTATCATGATTCCTTTCGACAAAGCCCTTTACGAGGGGACAATGGTTGCTTTTGCAAAGGTATTGTCCCGCTACAACGCATTTGCCCAATCACGTATGATGCGGGAAATCGGAGCCGAGATCATCAAATACCTCAAGGAGCAGGGTCACTGGTTTGAGGAAACCGGGACTGCCGAGGACATTTCGAAAGTCGTCGAACTGTTCATGAAGAACGGATTTGCGAGCAGTCTGGATGTTTCTCCCGCAAAACAGGGAGAAACCTACGTGTGGCACGATCTTTTGTTGCTCGACGCCTACCACAGCATTCAGCAGTTTACGGACAATCCGTTTCTATCCTGTCCACTCAACCTCTGCCTCAACCATGTTTGTGATGAGAACAACAAGGTCTTTAAACTGCTCAGCAAAACCTTCGAGATGGACGAGCGGGTCACGATCTCGAATTGGGAACTCGCAGACAAGGAAAGTGCATCTGCTTCGAATGAAGGGTTTGATCCGCTTGTAATAGAAAATGCCCGCCTGATCGAAATTGCGGAACAACGCGCCGATAACCTCGAAAAAGCGCGCAAGGAAATCGAGGAGGCAAAAAACGCGGCCGACCGGGAATCCCAAGCGAAGTCCGCCCTTCTGGCGAATATGAGCCATGAGATTCGCAATCCGATGAATGGGATCATCGGCATGACGCAGCTTCTACGGCACACGAGTCTCGACCACGAGCAAAACGACTATGTGGAAACAATTGAAGGGTGCAGCGAAGCCCTGATGCGTATCGTCAATGATATCCTGGACCTGTCCAAGTTGGAAGTGGGCAAAATCCAGATGGATTCAACAGAATTCCACTTGCAAGGACTTCTGGATGAATCGGTCAGCATGCTCTGGTCAGCAGCTCATAACAAAGGGGTTGATTTGGCGGCGGTCGCGGATCCCGGCATTCCCCTTCTCTACAAAGGCGATGCTCCACGGATGCGTCAGGTGCTGGTCAATTTGATATCGAATGGACTCAAACACACGGACAAAGGATCGGTGGTCGTACGGGTCTCCTGCTCCGAACCGAAAACCGACCGACCCGTTCTTCACTTCTCAGTGAATGACACCGGGACAGGGATCCCGGCCGAAAAAATTCCGGATCTCTTCATGCCTTATTCACAACCGGACCCAGCGGCCACCCGCAGACTTGGCGGAACAGGTCTTGGGTTGAGCATCTCCCAAAGGCTTGTTCAGGCAATGGGTGGGACTATTCAGGTCGAAAGCGAGCTTGGCCGAGGCAGTTGTTTCTCCTTTGATCTTCGACTTCCCCTGCAGAACTCCGAGGAAGTCCCCCGATTCCACGCATTCCAAGGCGCGAAAACGTTGCTTATCGAACCGGATGAAACCATTCGGAAAGCGCTCCTCGACCTGCTCTGGCACAATGGAATGGACGCCAAAGCATGCGGGAGTATCCCTCATGCAAGTTTAAGTGATCCACTGGAGTCCAATCTCAACAGTGCATATGAATGGATTCTGGTCCCTCAACCGATGCTCGATCCGCTCCTGCGGGCCATTCCCGATCAGGCAGGGAGAAAGCCTTTCATATTGGCCTACGGAAAAGATGAACATCCTCTATGCAGCCAATCCGGCTATCCGGTTGTGCATACCCGCAAGCCCCTCACTGGGTCCAGCCTCTTCAAAGTCTTCAACCGAACCGACATCCAATCCTGACGGCA
>JAFGAQ010000267.1 GCA_016933595.1 Opitutales bacterium
TCCGCCCTCCCGCCTCACATGGAAGCATTGTCAGAAACTGAAGCCTCCCGCTGCGCCCGTTCCACACAAGCCCGGCATCGCCCAAAATAGATCACCTCATGGCCTTCAATCACAAAATTCTGCAACTTCGGATACACAATCGCCGGCTCCTCAACAGGCAAATCAAAGACCTTGCGACACTCACGACAGATCAGATGGGGTCGGCTTCCACGACTATCCACCACTTCGTATCGCACCGGCTGCCCAGGGTAATCGATTCCCATGATCTCCCGGCTGTCGAGCAGATCCCGGATATGACGATAAACCGTCCGAAGACCCAACTTCGGATAGTGAACCCGGGCCAACTCATATATCTCCGGAGGGGTCAACGGTCGGCTGGATTCCCGGATCACCCGCATGAGGGCTTCTCGCTGTCTGGTATTGCGGATCATAACCGGCAATCAGTGGATCATGTTTTTCCCATCAGGTCAAAACAACAAAGAACGCGAGGTTACGGATACCCGCATCCGCCACCTCGCGCTCACACCCATCAGCAGAAAATCCCCCAGCGATCAGAACTCGATGTCCACGCCTCCAAAAAACCCGAGCCCACCCGTGCAGTATCCGTAGACTTCCTCATAGGTTTCATCGAAGAGGTTTTGCACCCGGCCCCAGACATCCAATCCATCCTTGATCCGGAAACGGGCCGCCACATCAACGGTCACATACGAATCGGTCGGGCCGCTCCACGTCTCCCGGTCCCCCACATGCAGCGCGCTCACAGCCACATGCAATGCCTCGCTCAGGAAGGACTTGTCCACCAGAAGGCTCAACTGGTTCTCGGGCGAGTGAAACAAAAGATCGTCATCGGCCTTTTTCCGCTCCGCATCCGCGTGCGAGTACGCAACCCGCACACTCATATCATCCATGCAATTCCACTGAACAAAGCTTTCCACTCCCTGACTGGCCCAATCCACGTTTGCGTAGCTGTAAGTCGAGCGCATGAACTCGATCCGGTCCTCCATCAGAACATCAAACCATGTCACGCCCCAAGTCAGGCATCCGTCCATGAGGCTATGCTCAAACCCGACATCGTAGCTCCGGCCTTCTTCCGGCACCAGGTCCGGGTTTCCCCATGTGCCAAACAACTGCGCGATCTCCGGTGCGTCAAACGCGATACCGTAGCTGCCCTTCACACGAAACCCTGTATCCGTAAGCTCGTAAGAGAAAGACCCGCGCCAGGTCGTTTCACTTCCATATGCGCTGCTGTCGTCGTAGCGGGCGGCAGCCGTAAGATGGAGCGACTCAACCGGGGCCACAATGTTTTCCACAAACGCGGAACTGGTTTCCATCGAATAGTCTCCCATCCGGTCCTCAGACTTCTTCCACTCCAATCCAGCCACCACGCGCCATGCATCGCCCAGCCTGACCTCATTGATCCAGTCCACCTTCAAAAGCTTCGATTCATCCCTGCGGTCACCGAAGGAGTCGATGGCCCGGTTTTCAACCTGATGGTATCCAACAGCGAAAGCGCTTTCAATCCCTTCCATCGGACGCAACCGCAGCTCCGACTTCAGCATCCCCTGCTCACTGGTCGAGACGTTCTCGCGCTGCACAACCGTCCATGGGTCGGGAGTACCCGGATCATACTCGGACTTCGATTTCAGGTAGTTCCCGATCAGGATCAAATCCGCGTGCTCCGTGAGCACAATTTCGGATTTCCCCATCAGGCTCTGGTTGCGATACAGGTCGTCATCCGCCCACTCCGGCCCCCATGCCGGATTCTGCGACGAAAACCCCTCGGCATCATAGTAGGCCGCGTTCACGAAGACGTTGTATCGCTCCGTCGCCTCCGACACCGTCACGTAACCATGCATCGTCTGGTGCGACCCATAGGATGCTCCCGCCCGGCCCATGTAACCGAGATCCTCACCCTTTCGGGTCGTGATGCTGATCACCCCGGTCAATGCGTTGGCACCATACAGTGCACTCTGCGCCCCCCTCAACACCTCGATGGATTCGATTTGGGCCATCGGGAGATTTCCAAAATTGAAAACGTCTCCATTTCCGGGGTTGTTCACTTCGATCCCGTCAATCATGACCATCGGCGCTACCGGCAAACCACGCATCGTGATGCCCGGGACCGCGCCCATTCCACCACTGTTACGCAAGAAAACACCTGGCACATGCCGCACCGCATCTATCCCCATTGGCCCCATGAACCGGTTCAGATCATCCTCGGTCAACAGCGTCACGGACGAACCCACCGCACCCATCGGCAAAGCCACCCGGCTCGCCGACACGCTGTAGCTCTCAAGCTCCTCCACTTCCTGTGCCTGTACCGGATGCGCCCATCCCTGCATTGCAACCATCCCAAGCACGCCCATCCGTGCCCATCCCCATGCTCTTCCAGTATTCACTGATTTTGTTTTCGTTTCGTTTTCAGGATTTTATTGACTGTTATATGTCAATAAGAACCCCGACAAAAGAGATTATCGACATAAACATGTCAACAAGAATTCCAACACCGCTCACCCCGCCCGTCGCCTGATATCGATGGGTGACAAATCCGGGTACCCATCCATCCTCAACAACAATACCGAAAATCCATGCCTACGGAAAAGAGAATCCACCCCGATCCCTTCCGCCTCAACACCCGTCTCCCCGCATCCATGCAAAGGGCGATCTCCAGCACATCCGGAAGAGTATCCCGGCTCCTTGCTCTGCTTGGGTTCACTTCCGCCACGCTATTGCACGCAAACGGCAATCCGATATCGAAGAGCCAACATGTTCTACCATGGGGAACCTGCGATGTCGAACTGATCCATGTTGATGCGAACGACGATGGCTATTGGGACTCACTCGGAATCATAATCGAAATGGACGCCACAGACTTTGTTTCGATGCAAGCCCAGCTTGCCCTATCCAATCAAACCCTACCGGCTGCAATCCATCACAGATTCCGGAATGCACTTCCCGACCTGCTTCCGCTGCCGAATCCGCCGGGAAAACACAAGATTCCGCTCACGATCAGCGGTCCCCAAATCCGTGCAACCGGACACAGCGGACCTTGTTCGCTCGAAATCGCCTTCGACTGGGCAGAAAGCCTCGAAGCCTTTGGAAACGCAAAACAATCCACATCCTCATTATCCATTCCGATTCCAAGTCTTGCGAGTCAGCGTTTTGAAGGGCCCTTCATGAAGATCACGGATGCCGATTCATCCATTTCCTACCTTCCGGACTCCGATACCATCGAAAAACTGACCATCAAGGCCTCTTTGCTCTCCGAACGGAAATCCACATGTGAAGCGCGTCTCGAATTGCGATCCGGCGACCGCCTTCTCTTCGATTCTGTGCGCGAAATCAGGCTAAGAGTTGGCAAACAGCATTGTATCTTCGCCATTCCCGGCCCGATCCTTTTTGCACAAAGAACCGATGGACCCTACACCGCATATTTGACAGTTACAGATCCATATGGAAATGCAGCCACCACCATCCACGAAACCCATCGGCTGGCCGCCCGACGGTTCCTCAAACCCGCAGCCCACTTTTCCGGTGGGATCCGCTCCTACGGGCAAGACACGGATGGAGATGATAAATTCGATCATCTGTTTCTCGAACCCCTGGTGCAAATCACCCAACCGGGCACCTATCGAATTGAGGGGCGCGTCCTCGATGCCTCCGGAGCGTTTGTAGACTCTCTGGAAACCATAGTATTCATGGGCAAAACCGGCGACACTCAATCACCCCGGTTTTCCGTTAACGGCCTCGCAATCTACCGAAAGAATGCCAACGGACCATTTTCTGTTCATCTTGAGTTATATGATCGGAACAACCCGATTGACGGTATCGTGCTTCAATCGACACCCTTCCTCTATTCCGATTTCCAGGCACCCGGCATCCAACTGACCCGCGATTGCAGCTCCGAAGCCATCGACACGAATCAGGATGGCGATCCCGACACCTTGCGAGTATCAGCCGGAGTCAGGGTCAACACACCCGGCTCCTATTCGGTGGAACTAACACTCGCGGATCCGGACTCTCCATCCAACCACCAGATCAACCGACGACAAGACGTGCAGTTGCCCGATCGGGGGATTCGATCCATCCAGATTGATTTCCCGAGGGCTGAACTACTCCCGCTCGGAGAGAACGGCCCATGGGAACTCCTCGGTATATCGATCGATCAGGACGGTGTTGCCATGGACTCAAGCCAAATGGACAAAGGACTCATCATTCCGTTTTCGATCGCCGATTTCCGACCCGTCAGTCTCGAAATACTGGGAAACATTCACGAACAGGCCAATGACCTCAATGGAGACGGACTCTATGATGAGCTCGTGATTGAGATGGACGTTTTCAGCCCCAAAACCAGTGCCCACGCCTGCAACACCATGCTTTATGATTCACACAATCAGGCGGTTGCGCAATATGTAGCGGATCCGCTCCTGATCCTCAGACAAGGATTGAACCGTATTGCCATCGTATTCCCAGGCCACCAAATCCGCAAGAGCCAACAAGACGGTCCCTATTCCCTGCTTTCGCTGAGTTTGTATCCGATCGACAATCCGGATTCCTATCTCGAGTGGAAAACTGAATCCTACGCCACCCAAGGCTACCAATGGGATGCATTCGGTGAACAGGATCCCGAATGAGCAGACTTCTGAAAAGCAACGGCCGGGTGCCTGAAGCTCATGGAAAGCCGTTGGCTTGAATAGAAAAACGGGACTGCTGTTTTTCACCCACGCAGCCGTTTTTACTCGAAATCCGGACGTATCGTGTTGTATCCATCCCGTTCTTCCTTAACGATTCTAATATTATGACACCCCTCAAACTCGCGACAGCTTGTTTTGCAACAGCCCTTTCCGCCCTGATCCTCTCCTCAGTGGCAAACGCAGGGGCTCCGTTTTCGATGCGTGACGGATACAGGAGCGCCTTTCACATCGGAGCCGCACTGGACTCCAGGGTCTTTGTCAACGAAGACCCCGTCCTGAGTGACATTGTAACGGGTCAATGCAGCCTCATTGTAGCCGGAAACGAACTCAAATGGGAAAGCCTGCACCCGGCTATCAACCGTTATGACTTCAGCAAGGCGGATTCCTTTGTGAATTGGGGGGAACGCAATGGTATGCAGGTGCACGGGCATGTGCTCGTTTGGCATTCCCAAACCCCTTCATCGGCTTTTAAAGACGCCTCCGGTCGGAATGTTTCCCGGGATGAGATGATTGCCCGCATGCAGGACCACATCCGAACCGTTATGGGACGATACAAGGGTCGCATTCAGACATGGGACGTAGTGAACGAAGCCTTCAACGACGATGGCACACTGCGGGATTCTCCATGGTCACGGATCATAGGACCCGATTTCATCGAAATTGCATTCCGGACCGCCCGCGAAGTGGACCCGTCTGTTATGCTGGTTTATAATGACTACAGTTGGGTAAACCCCGCCAAGCGCGCCGGTATTCTCGCCCATATCCGGCAACTTCTGGCGAAAGGGGTTCCCATCGACGCCCTCGGCATCCAGGGGCACTGGCAGCTCGGATATCCGTCCCTCGAACAAGTTGACGCCACGCTTTGGGATCTTGCTTCAACCGGACTGAAGATCCTGATCACCGAACTCGACATCGACGTGCTCCCGACCGCATGGGACTACACCGGAGCCGACATCAACGTCCGTTTCGAGCTGCAGGACTCCCTTAACCCTTATCGCGAAACCATTCCGCCTGCGGTTCTGCAGCAGCAAGCGGACCGCTATGCGGCCTTGTTCACCAAGTTTTTGGAATACAAGGATTACATCCATACGGTCACCTTCTGGGGAATCACCGACCAGGACTCATGGCTGAATAATTTTCCGGTGAGGGGCCGGACCAATTATCCGATGGTCTATAACCGGGACAACCAGCCCAAGCCCGCCTATTTCTCGATCATGAATGTGGCACCTGACCCGCTTGTCCCGCCTGCAACTGCTACAGATCCATATGTTCCGATTCCGCTTTACCGGTTTCACCGCACCACGAACAACAGTCATTTCTTCACTGTGACAAAGGCAGAATTCGATGCCCTCAGTGCGGATACTTCCGGCACATGGGTCTACGAGGGACCCTCCCACCACGTCATCGGAAATCACACTCAGAATTCGACACCCGTATACCGGCTCTTCAATCGTGTATCGGGCAGCCATTTCTACACGGCAAGCAAAGACGAAATGGTGGGAGTACTGTCGAATCCATCCAGTATCTTCAACTACGAAGGTATCGCGTTCTGGGTACTCGCCGCCCCCATACCCGGAGCTCAGCCGGTCTACCGCTTCTTCGCACCTCCGTCCGGATCCCACTTCTTCACCATCAATGAGCAGGAGAAAGACGTGTTGAGGGCCACTGTTCCCTCGACTCAATTATCCTACGATGGGGTTGCCTGGTTCGCCTTCCCCTGAAACCAGTTGATGAGTTGTTTTTTCTAAAAAAAGGAGTCCCTCATTCAATAGGGACTCTTCTTTTTATCTAAGAATTCAGTCAAAAGCGTATGGTTGGGGGGATGCTGCAGGCTTGCTCTCCACCTCAAAATGCCATATTCGTAGCCCGAATTCCTTACTTAGCTATGCTCAACTCCGAAGAAGTAATCTCGTTTATTAACCACAACCCGGTATGCCATCTCGCCACCTGCGAGGAAGGGCAACCTCATGTCCGGGGATTGCTCATGTACCGGGCCGACAAATCCGGACTGACCTTCCACACCGGTGACTTCAAGTCACTCTTCCGGCAACTCAGGCAAAACCCGAGGGTGGAGGTCTGCTTCAACAGTGGTGAAATCCAAGTCCGGATCAAAGGACATGCGGAGTTCACCGAGAATCAAACGCTCAAGGAGGAAATCGCGGAAGCGCGCCCCTTCATGCAGCCATGGATCGAACAAAAGGGATGGGACATGTTAAAAGTATTCAAAGTCACAAATTGCGAATATGCGATTTGGACCATGGACACCAACCACGAGCCAACCCGATTCCGTCCGCTCTGAGACCACCCGCAAAGTAACACAATCTCCATTTGAACCCAAAAAAAGGGAGGACTAAACGTCCTCCCTTTTCTGTAAGCAAATTACGGAATCGCTGAATCAACCCAGCGATGCGCGCACGCCTTCAAGCTGTCCGGCAGAGCCGAGGAGCTTGTTGCGGGATGCAATAAACTTGGCGTATTCATCGATGAAGATCTTACCAGCCGGACGGAAGTCGAAATCACCCGGCTTGTCGCGGAAGAACTCGCGGTGAACGCGGGTCCATACCAAGCGCCCATCGGTGTCGATGTTGATCTTGGTTACCCCGAGCTTTGCAGCAGGCAGATACTCATTCACATCCACGCCCATCGAGTCCTTGATCTGGCCACCTGCAGCGTTGATCCTGGCAACTTCGTCCTGAGGCACACTGGAGGAACCGTGCATCACAAGCGGGTAGCCCGGCAGACGATCCTTGATTTTCTGCAATACATCAAAGTGAAGGGATTGCTTGCCCTTGAACTTGAAAGCGCCATGGCTGGTACCGATTGCACACGCCAAGGAATCACAGCCCGTCAACTTGACGAACTCCTGCGCTTCATCCGGATCGGTGAGGCATGCGTTGCCTTCTTCGACCTTGATGTCCTCTTCCACTCCACCAAGCATTCCCAACTCAGCTTCAACCGAGATCCCCTTCTTGTGGGCGGCTTCCACCACGCGCTTGGTGATCGCCACATTCTGATCGAAGGGATCATGGGATGCATCGATCATCACCGAACTGTAGAAGCCGGAGTTGATGCAATCATAGCAGGTTTCTTCGTCACCATGGTCAAGGTGCACGGCAAAAATCGCCTCCGGGAAGATTTCATCAGCCGCACGGATGATGGCTTCGAGCATCTTCTTGTCGGTGTATTTGCGGGCACCCTTCGAGATCTGGATAATGAACGGGGCCTGAGAGTCGATGGCTCCCTTGAAGAGTCCCATTGCCTGCTCGGCGTTGTTGATGTTGTAGGCGCCAACGGCATACTTGCCATAGGCGTGTTTGAAGAGCTGAGCGGTCGTTACGATCATAAGAGTCCAATGATGTAGGATTCCCTCCTAACGGGCAAGCGGAAATATCAGCCATCCAAAGCATGGGGGTGGAAAACCATCGAACCCAATGAAAGCCCGTCATCCAAACGCACACAGAATACTGCCCAACGCATCCGGACCCCAAAGACTATCCTGCCTGACGCGCCCCGATCCCTTCTCCCAACTGATAAAGACCCACCAACCGGCCACGCCGGTCCGATGCTTCGCGGGGCTCCAAACCGGCTCCAACCTTATCCTTCGGACTCCAGACGCTTCCGGCTCTCTGCCAGCCGTTGCCGGTGCGCGTCATCCACTTGTGGGAAATCAACCGGAAGCTTGCGAAGCGACTCCACGATGATGTGGGAGGTCAGAATACGGGCGTTTGGCTTATCGTCCGCCGGAATGCAGTACCACGGCGCACTTTTGGTTGAGGTCTTTCTCAAGCAGTCCTCATAGGCCTCCTGATAGTCATCCCAATGCGCCCTCACCTCGACATCGTAGGGACTGAGCTTCCAGTTCTTGTCGGGCTCGTCGATGCGACTGAGGAATCGCTGCCGCTGTTCTTCCTTTGAAACATGCAGGAAGAACTTCAGGATATGGGTTCCCTGACGGGTCATGTAATCTTCGAAACGATTGATATCCTTGTAACGATCCTTCCAAAAATTGGGGCGGTCCATGTAGATCTGCGGAATCTTCTGCCCCTCCAATACCTTCGGATTTACCTTTACCACAAGAACATCCTCGTAATATGAGCGGTTGAATATCCCGATCCGACCACGTTCCGGCATCCGTTTGTGAACCCGCCACAAATAGTCATGGTCCAGCTCCTCACTGCTCGGTTGCTTGAAACTGAACACCTGACATCCCTGCGGATTGACGCCTGAAAACACATGCCGGATCAGCCCATCCTTACCTGCGGCATCCATACCCTGAAAGACCAGCAACACGGCATAGCGGTCATCCGCATAGAGCTTTTGCTGAATTTCCGACAGCTCCCGCGTGTATTCATCGAGCAGCCCGGCAACCTGCTTCTTCGATGCATACAATTTGTCAATACGCGTGGGCTGATCAACGAGGGAAAACTTTCCCTTGTGGGGTACTCTCAATTGGTCGGGATTATAGTCAAGGTTCATAGTGAACTCCGGGTTAACAGACAAAGCATGTGCCATATGGTAATGACAAAAACGGACAGATCAAGACAATCGATCGATCCAGCCAAGAGGACACGCAGTCTTCCGAAACTCGATTCCATAGACATTGCCTCCCATGGAGACTTACTGCAACACCTTCACGACACCCGATTTGACAATCATCCCCATAACGATACCGATTCCCGCATGGGTAATTGCATTCGACTAACTCTGGTTTGGTTGACAATCGCATGTACCGCTTATGCGGAACAAAACCTATTATCAAAAAAATCTACGCTTATGGAACAGGCAATTCTTGGTGGCGGCTGCTTTTGGTGCACTGAAGCTGTTTTCGAAACACTTGAGGGTGTGACAGAAGTCGAATCCGGATACATGGGTGGGGCGGTTCCCAACCCCAGCTACGAACAAGTATGCACGGGTAAAACCGGCCATGCAGAAGTGATCCGCATCACCTTCGACCCATCCATTCTGACCTTCAGCGACCTCTTGGATCTCTTTTGGGAAGCCCACGATCCAACAACCCTTAACCGACAAGGTGCCGATGTTGGAACCCAGTATCGTTCGGTCATCTTCTTTACTAACGATCAACAAAAACAAGCATCCATGGACTCGATCCAGAGAGCTCAAGTCCGTTTCAACGATCCAATCGTCACCGAAGTGACACCAGCATCCGATTTCTATCCGGCAGAAGACTATCATCAGAATTTTTATACTGAAAATACAAACTATCCTTATTGCCGCGCTGTTATCACCCCCAAACTAAAGAAACTGGCAAAGCGCAAATAGACATTCTCACGTTCCCCTTCTCCCAAAAATTCCCGTTTATCCCGCTTGGACAGTATTCGAGGCGGAGTGAACCCGGTTACTTGGCATACCCGCCGCTGCCACCCCATGTATTGTCGAGTCCCTCTACCCATTGAAAAGCCATTCAGAAAAACCCGTTTGGCCTGCCGGTATGCCGCCAGGCTCCGCATGGTTTTGAAAAGCAACGGCGGAAGCTGGAAAACCCGATGGACCGTGCTTCCGACCACTGGAGGCCGCGCCCATTTGTCATCTCTGGACAAGAATCCGGACGAGCACATCCGCAAGTATGGATTGGATTTGCCTGCCGAAACCTGCATTGGCATCCAGTTGACCCGGATTCTTTCTTATGACATCGCCCGCTACGAATTCCGGAACGGGCATTCCCCATGCAAAGGGCATATTCTACTACTCCATGGGTATGTCCTCCATTCGCTTTGCCAAGCCTCCCTGATTTCACACCTTGTCTCCAAGGGATGGCATGTTACTGCCTTCGACTGGCCGGGACATGGGCTCTCGTCGGGAAAGCGGGCGAGCATATGCGACTTTCGAATCTACTCAGAGGTTCTCTCATCCATCATCGACTCATTTGACCAAAGCGCCCGGCATCCCCTGCACCTGATTGCACATAGCACGGGCTGTTCCGCATGGATTGAATACGTCCATCACAGCCAATCCAAACCCTTCGACAAAGTCATACTGGTTTCGCCGCTCATCCGAAATGCCGCATGGCGCAGCAGCTTGCTCGGCATATGGATCGCCGACCGGATGGGATGGAACCTCGTCCCAAGGATCTTTCGACGCAGTTCACACGATCCTGCTTACCTCAGGCTGATGAGAAACGATCCCCTCTCCCCTTGGGTTATTCCCATTCAATGGAGCCGATCCCTCATCCGATGGCAATCCTTACTCGCTTCATCGCCCGCACATGGACTTAACGCAACCGTGTTTCAAGGCACCCGCGATTCTGTTATCGACTGGAGATTCGGACTGCGCACCATCCGTCGTCTATTCCCGCATGTGTCCGTAGTCCAATGGAAGGGACAGCGGCATGACTTGCTCAACGAAGGATATCCTATTCGCACACGCGTTTTCGATGCGGTCGACCGAATCGTCAGTCTGGAAACCCATCCCACTCCAGATTCTTTTGGTGCCTAGAGAGAAATCGGTTTCCGAAAATTATGGCTTCCGGCGCTTGACAAGCTTCGTTTCCACTCTTTTTATCCGATGCTTTATTCGGGTCAGGGTAGCTCAGATGGTTAGAGCGTGGGACTCATAAGCCCGAGGTCGAGGGTTCGATTCCCTCCCCTGACACCAA
>JAFGAQ010000268.1 GCA_016933595.1 Opitutales bacterium
CAACGGCCCTTCTCACGATTCATTGGGTTGGGCGAGGTGTCCTCGATGAGCGCTCTTCCCTCTGCGCCGCCGCGGCTCTGCGGGAGAACACATCCTTCTTCAATCCAGTAATTCCTGTTTTTAAAGAATACTGTTCACCATGCAGCACATTCAACTTAGGGGATCTGCGGAAACCCGGGAAGCGCTGAGGCAATCGGGCAGGCTTTGGAACTTGACCCCGACTGCTGATCCGGCATGATGCGCGCATTTATCGATCATGGATACCGAACTCAAAATGGATACCCTCATTTCCCTGCTCAAGCGCAGGGGATTCATCTTTCAGGCCTCCGAAATCTATGGGGGCATCAACGGTTTCTATGACTATGGTCCATTGGGGGTGGAGCTCCGCCAGAACATCAAGAATGCCTGGTGGAAGGACATGGTCCAGATGCGCGACGACATCGTTGGCGTGGATTCGGCGATCATTCAGAGCTCCAAGGTATGGAAGGCATCGGGACACCTCGACAACTTCACGGATCCGCTGGTGGACTGCAAGGAATCCAAGATGCGGTTTCGCGCGGATCAGCTTTTCTGGGCAGAGGTCAAGGTGGCTGGAGCCTCAATCGGTTTCATTTCGCTCATGGAATGCGCCGATCTCGAACAGGAAGCGGAAAAGCTCGCACTCGAACTCAAGCGCAAGAAGGCGGTGCAGGGAAACCTCGACGCTCTGATCATCCGTGACTTCACCGAAGCAAGCGCGGAAGAGATCCCGCAGATCCCATCGCCCGCCACCGGCAAGCCCGGATCGCTGACGCCTCCACGGGCATTCAATATGATGTTTTCAACGCACGTGGGTGCGCTGGCGGATGAAAGCTCCGTGGCCTATTTACGTCCGGAGACCGCGCAGGGGATTTTCACGAATTTCAAGAATGTGGTGGACTCCTCCCGGGTGAAGGTGCCGTTCGGAATTGCGCAGATCGGAAAGGCCTTCCGCAACGAAATCACGCCCCGCAACTTCATCTTCCGGTCCCGGGAATTCGAACAGATGGAAATCGAGTATTTCATCCAACCGGACGATGATGTATGGCCCAAGTGCCACCGCGAGTGGATCGACGCATGTCTGGACTGGTTGGTGAGCATCGGGATCCCGCGCGATCGCCTTGGCGAGCACGTCCATCCGAAGGAGAAGCTCTCCCACTACTCACGCGCGACAACCGACATCACGTTCAACTTTCCTTTTGGCCGGCAGGAACTTTGGGGCATCGCAGCCCGTGGGGCATTTGACCTGACCCAACATCAGGATTTCAGCGGGAAAACGCTCGAATACTTCGACGAGGCCCGTAAGGAGAAATACATCCCGCACGTGATTGAACCATCGGTGGGAGTGGACCGCACCCTGCTCGCGGCGCTCTGCGCGGCTTACGATGAGGACGAAATCGAAGGCGAAAAACGGGTGGTGCTGCACCTGAATCCGCGTATCGCTCCGGTGCGTGCGGCGGTCTTCCCTCTTGTCAAAAACAAGCCGGAACTGGTGGACCTCAGCGATAAGCTTTACCGCAAACTCAAGCGCAGGTGGAATGTGGCTTACGATGCTTCCGGAGCGATCGGAAGGCGATACCGCCGCATGGACGAAGTGGGAACCCCTTACTGCATCACGGTGGACTTCGATTCCCTGGAATCCGGAACCTTCACCGTGCGGGATCGGGATTCCACTACGCAGACCCGCATGAGCGAAAGCGAGATCCTCGCATTTCTGTCGGAAAAAATTGACGGATAAGCGGCAATCAGCTGGATCAGCACCATCCGGGGGTGTTCAATCCCCTCCGGCTGGTTCTTCCAAATGAAGGGTCGTCGGGATGGCAGGCTTCTGCTCCATGAGGATAGCCGCTCTGCGCTTTCTTCCATCCATCATGATCCGCAAGGGTTTCGGAAAACGGATGTGCCGGAAATGCCGGGTTTCGCTTACGAGCTCCTGATGTTCGAGGATGTCCCACCGGATCTTATCGGTCGGCGAATTGTGTTTCACCGAGAAGTATCCGATGTTCATGGATGTCACGTTGTGGAAGAAGTGGGATCCGAGAGAGGAATCCAGCGGGAAGTTCTCGAGACTGGTTTCCACAATCACCTTGGCATGTGAAATCTGAGCCCAGTTCACCGGAACACCGAGGAATTGGTCGCGTGTGCCCCAACGCCCCGGAGCAATCAACACGTAGTGGCGTCCCTCACGGGTCATCTGGCGGTTGAGTTTATCGATTTCGGAAGCCATCTCGACTGTCTCGAGCTTGCTGAAGCGGATGGGATCGGCATAGATCACATCGGTGATGGATTCAATTTCACCATTTCCAAGGCTGGATTGGGTGTAGAGCACCAACGCACTGCGATCGATCCGGTCGAGGGAGACCGTTTGCGTGTTCAGGCCGGTAACCAGCGGCTTGATCTGCAAGAGATAGAATGTCGGAAGGTTGTTTTTTCCCCGGTCCAGATCCACGGCGTATTCAATTTCCACAGGGGACCCGAGTGCTTCCTCCACATCGCGCAGGATCACATTGAGGGTCTGCGCAAGCGGAATGTAGTCATACTGCAGGATGCTGGCAAAATCGATGATCCGAGGACCTCTTGCATCCAACCCCGCCTCTACCCGGTCGTTGTCAACGTCATACACCGAGGCACAGTGCTTGAGGGTCCCGTGTTTCTCGGCAACCGCGATATCGAGCAACTCCAGCGAGGCGAGTTCGCCGTCCTGAAGCAGGTCGCAGGACAAGTCATTGCACTTGAGCGCGTAAAACTTGACTTGGGTGCTGTTGAGCAGGTCACGGGTGCTGTAGACCGATGCGCGCGGATAGGTGGGCGAGAACCGGTAGGACTTCCATCCGTTAACCACATAGGAGCCCAATCCGACCGCAGCTACCGCAAAACCTTCTTCCGGCTTCATGTCAGCTACCGGATAGTAGTTATGGGACTGCGCCACGCCACTGATGTGCGGATAATAGTAATCCCCGTGATAGGAGCCCACCAGCTCCTGAAGGATGACCGCCATACGCTCGTCCTCGATGCGATGGTTGATCGCCTCAAAATAGCTGCGGGCATCATCCGAATAGACCGACGCGAAAATCAGTTTGATCGCATTGGAAAGCAATTCAAGCACACGGCGCTTGTTCGCATGGCAATTGGGAATAACGTAGGTGTCGAACACGCCGGAAAACGGCTGGGTGATCGAATCCTCTGAGGTGCTGGAAGATCGCACGGCAATCGGCTTGTCGACCTGACTCAAGAACACCTTGAGCTTATACATGAGCGAATTCGACAGGCTTGCCTCATGGAAACACCGTCTCAACTCAGCGTAGGATACGTCCGGATCCACAACCTTCTCCATGAGTTTGTTGCGGGCGATGAACGATTGAAACTCGTCGGTGCCGATGACAACGGTGATGGGCGTGGAGATATTGATCCTCGAATTGAGTCCGGAAAAGTCCAGATTGTAGATCAGGACATCGATAAAGGCTAATCCCCTACCCTTTCCTCCGAGTGAACCCCGGCTGAACGATACGATGTTTTCCTCGTCGAGTGTTCCGGTCTCGTCAAAACTCATAATCTTACCACGCTTCTTCTCACGTTTGTAGTTCTGGATGGCCTCAATCAAGACCTCACGGGATTCCGCGACATGCTCCATGTCCTTGACCTGGATGGAGTTGATGGTTTTAGCCAACTGAATCTCGCCACGCGCCATCAACCAAAGCGAAAACTGATTATCAATCGCATGGTTGTAGAAACAGGAGTCCGGAATCCGGCGCAGACTGGTTTCAAACTCGCGCAGCGAGCGGGCGACCGCCACCTTTTTCCCATCTTCATCGCGGAACACAAACGGTCCAAAACCCAGATGCTTCACGAGGAATCGCTTTAAGTCCTCCAGCAGGGTCTCGGAATTCTTGTTCACGAAGGATATCCCAAGCGAGCGGGCGACTTCCGCATTGCGCTCCTCGGAGGATTGCAGGACCACGGGCAAGTTATGAATACGGGAACGGGCGTAGGTGATGAACTTCGCCCCGGCCTCCTTGTCCACCTTGCCGGCGCGCTCGAATTCGGCATCGGAGATCACGCACAGCATGTGGTCTTTGAACTTGTTGAAAATCGAAAGTGCCTCCTCATAGTTACGGGCAAGCAGCACCTTCGGGCGGGATCGCATCTTACTGATCTTGTCGAGTTCGTTCTTTTCAACTTCAGGCAGGATCTGCTGAACCTGATCAAAAACGATCGAATACAGGATCTGGAGGTATTTGGAGTAGTAAAACGGGGAGTCCTCGATGAGCAGAACCACCCGAACCAACCCGATGCGCGTGTCGTTCTCCACATTCACCCGATCCTCGATCGATTTCACGATCGCAAAAAGCACGCGCGAGTCACCATTCCACACGAACAGCTCATCCACTGACCGAAGGGACGGGACCAAACCCTCGAAATACTTCACATCCGTTTTCTTGTTGAGCAACAGATAGATCGGAATCTCCGCATGCTTCTCCCGAATCCGTTCACTCGTGACCACCGGGGCTTTGCGGTCCAGCCCGACCATAAGGATCACCAAATCAAACCGGGTGGTTTCGAGCAGCTCCAGCGCTTCTTCCGCCGACGAAACGCCTGTGATTCGGGGGAGCGAAAAGAGGCTATACTGGTAGATGATCCCCATGAAACGCTCGAAGAACGTGTCCTCGCTCTCCAACATGAAGGCATCGTATAGGGTCGACACAAACAGGATGTGCTTCACCTTGTATCGCATCATATCGAGGTAGACATACTTCTCGATCGACTGCTGGTTGAAGTAAAGCTGCAGCGGTTTGCGGTTCTTGATCAGCGACTCCTTGAACTCATCGTATTTGTGATGATCCTCCCCCGGGGCAACCCCCTTGCGGGTGATGATCTCCAATCCCTTGCAACTGTTCAGATACCCGCTGACCAGTTTGGCGATGTTGATCAGAAGATTGCGCTCCTCCATGAGAAACGGACCATCGTACTCCACCGGAAACTCCTTCAGGTAGGCGATCTCAATGGTTCCTTTGTTTTTGTCGACGGTCTGGATGTTCTCCTTCTGCATCCATTCGGTCTCGCGGAAATTCGGTGTCGAATAAACCCGGCCCTCAAACTCGATCCGACAGGCGGTGAACTTCGAATACTGCCAGGACAAAGGCAGAATATTGCAGATCCGCTGAAGTGTCTCATGCACATTGTTCCCCTCATCGATGATCCTTGAGGTCTGGTTGATGGCATTGAGCTCTTTGACCCGTTCAACGTTAATCCGCTTGATGCGGCCGAAGCGATCGCGCGCCGCATGGCCCGCAATCAGGTTAGCCACATTGATCAGGAGATTGCGCTCCTCCTTGAGAAACGGGCCTTCATCCGCAGCCGGAAAACTCTTGAGGTAGAATACGTCGATCTGCCCTTTCTTGCGGTCCGGAGTCCGGAAAACCTGACTCTGACTCCATTCGGTTTCACGGAATCCCTCACTGAGAAAAACCCGCCCCTCAAAGGATATCCTCACGGCCGTGTATTTCGGGTATTGCCATGCAGCCGGAAGGTGCTGGCATATCTCCTCCAGCGCACGGGTCATCGGCCACCCCTTGTTGAGGATCTTGTTCACACGCAGGATGCCGGCCAACTCTTTCTGACGCTCCTGGTAGTGGTGGCGCAGCTCGCGCAGTCCCGTCACCGAAAGCCCGCACTTGATCACGCTGATCCACTGGGGGAACAAACCCGATATCTGCTGCTGACGCTCCGGATGCGCCGGATCGGGCGGCTGGAATGCCAGCTCAACCGTGCCTTCGGTTTCATCCGGCACACGGAATCGGCCCTGAATCACAGTCGCTTCATCGCGTGCGGTGGAGCTTCGAAACTCACCCGATTCGTAGCGAATCCGCACAGCCACCACATCGGGATAGGCCCCACGGAGAATGGCATCGCAACAACCCTTCAGGAATACGGCGGCATTCGGTTTACGGTCAATCAGCCGGAGTAGCTCGCCAGTCACGGATTCAACGCCTGCCGGATGGTCGGCATCCTGGGAAAATGAAATGTCGTTACCTGTCATAAGGATCGGTCTCTTTTGATCATCCTGCCTTCATCTGCCTGGCGAAACCACTGAGACGCGAGCTTTCCGGCCGGCCGGCCTGGGCCCACGGGACAGGTTTCTGATGCGGATCGTCCACCGACCCGAATCCGGATCGGTCAAAGCGCGCATACCAAACAGCAAATTGACACCCTACGCGCTTCGCATGGCGCATCAAGCTTCAAATCCGGATCCGGTTTATGCATTTGCGGACACAAATCATGCCAACACGACTCAGGATGGCTGAAAATGAACATCCGGCATTGACTAGCCGTCCGATGAGATCGATAGTCCATGATCATGGGATATGCTTCATGCCATAGATTGGAGCATCTTCCGCATCGAGCGAAAACCGCCCATTCATTCCTTCAAACATGAATCTCCGAACCCTTCTCGCAACGGTAACCCTCCTCTCATCTTATACGTTCCTGAGCGGGGCAGAGAAGTCCCTTGAATGGGCCATCCGCACCTTGGGAACCGACGAAGCCCGTGCGATCGCATCCGAGTCCGAGGCTATCTTCAAAGGTCCCATCGGGGCGTTGGACGGTTTCTTCCTGATCGACTTCTCGACGAGCGGAAAAACAGAGCAGCACATTCAGGAGTGGCTCGACTCCCATGAAAACGTGTTGTGGTCGGAGCAGCAAATCCCGACGACCATGCCCATGCCAACCGGCGTTGAGGGAACGCCCATGAGCAACCCGCTTTTCGGAGAAGCGTGGCACCTCCACAACCGCGGACAGCGCAATGGCTCAGCGGGTGAAGATATCAACGTGATTCCCGCATGGGATGTAGGAATCAGCGGGCTTGGATTTATGGTCGCCGTGGTGGACACCGGATCCCAGATGGATCATCCGGATCTCGGATCCAACACCCGTTTTGATCTGGCTGGCAATTATCTCTTCTCAGGATCATCGACCGAGCTGGACATCGATGAAACACATGGAACCAGCGTAAGCGGGATCATAGCGGCTGCGGATAACGCCATTGGAAGCGTCGGAATTGCCTACGGAGCCCATCTCGTTCCGGTGCGGTTTATCGGCGGAAGCCTTCGCTCGGACGCCACCTACGCTTCCGTTTTGAACCACCAGCTCAAGTCGGTTGACATTTACAACAACAGTTGGGGACCCGCCCTTGCCACCGGCAATTCGGTCGCCCTGATGGGACCGAGCACACTCGGGAAAGCTGCCATTGAAAAAGGAGCCACCGATGGACGGGGCGGCCTCGGTGCGATCTATGTATTCTCGGCAGGAAATGACGCGGAATCCGGGGGAAACGTTAATTACAACGGATGGGCAAATCTCCGCCAAACCATTGCGGTAGGATCTGTTGGAGACATGGGAAAACACGCGGCCTACAGCATGCCGGGAGCGGCCTTGCTGGTGTCTGCGCCAAGTTCCGGAAACCGTTCCGGCATCAGCACCACCACCCGCACAACCGAAGGGACCGGGTATACGGATTCTTTCGGGGGAACTTCAGCTGCGGCTCCCATGGTATCGGGAACCGTCGCACTCATGCTTCAGGCCAATCCAACCCTGTCATGGAGGGATGTTCAGCACATTCTCGTCAAAACCGCGGTTCGCGTGGATCCCGAGGACCCCGACTGGACTCGCAACGCAGCGAAACGACCGGTCAATCACAAATACGGGTTTGGTCGGATCGACGCCGGAGCAGCCGTCGGCCTTGCGATGAACTGGACAAACGTTGCGCCTGAAACGTCTGTTTCATCCCTGCAGTCCGGAGCACGCACGATACCCAACGGGACCGGTGAATCCCTCGAATCGAAGGCCGCGATTGGAACGGATCTTTCGGTTGAGCATGTGGAAGTCACCCTTCACCTCGACCACAAATACTGGGGTGAGCTATCGGTCAAACTGGTCTCTCCGGGAGGGACCGAGAGCATCCTCGCAATTCCGCACAACGATGCGCTCAACAACTACGGTTCCTGGACATTCTCCACTGCGCGTTGCTGGGGCGAGTCCTCTCTGGGCGACTGGACCCTCCGGATCACGGATGAGAAAACCGCCAACATAGGCAACCTGATCCGTTGGACGATCACTGTCTATGGAACACCTGCCAATCGCAAAGCCAACCTCGACCCACTCGCCGGAGACGACTCCATCTCGGCCTCGACTTTCCCCGTTAGCGTAGCGGTCTTGGACAACGATGACGATGCTGACGGTGATGCGATCTCCGTTTTGTCTATTCATCAACCACGGCATGGAGAAGCCCGTCTTGTGGACAACCAAAAGATCCAGTATACGCCCAACGATTCGTTCAGGGGCGAGGATCGCATCGGATATACCATTACGGACGACAAGGGTGGAACTTCTCACGGGATTGTCCGGATCATCAATCCGGGTCCTGTGGCCTACGACGACATCGCGGTCGCCCCGACAGGCGGATCTGCCGACATCGACGTGCTTGGCAACGACTTTGACCGATCCGGTGATCCCATTCGTATTGCTGAAGTTGGCACTGCATCCGCAGGTTCCATCGCGTTCTCCTCGCCCGTCACGCTGTTCTACCTTCCCAATCCGGGTTACGTCGGAAAAGACACCTTTTCGTATACCATAACCGATGATGTCGATGGATCGAACCAAGCCAATGTAACGGTCTTCACATCGGCCTTTGGTGAACATATCCTCCACTTCGATGGAATCGGAAGCCATGTGAAGGTTGAGCCCACCGACAGCCTTTCGATTACGGGAGCATTCACGATCGAGAGCCGCTTCTACATGCGCGGAAACGGTGAATACGGAGAACCCGGTTTTGGAAGAATTCTGGACAAGAATCTGATCAGCCTTTTCTCAAACGGAAAGGGTCATGCCACCTATCCGGACAACAGTCTCGTCCTCGCAATTTCCGGACCCGACCAGCAGATGGCCACGGCGAATTCTCCATCGGGCACCCTCCAGACAGGCAGATGGCACCATGTCGCCGTTACCTATGATGGAGCAACTTCGGTCCGCATTTGGATCGACGGAACCGAAGTGGAAACCAGTTACAACGTCGGCAAAATCATTGGTGGTGTCGCGGACAACCGCCAACAGCCGCTCTACATTGGAGAATCCGCCAATGGAGACCGAGCATTCGATGGCCTCATCGACTTCGTCCGGCTCTGGAATCAGGCCCGCACTCCGGAGCAGATTTTCTCATTCCAGACCCCCTTTGGTTCATCGGACAAAACCGGACTTGTGGGCGCATGGGAATTTATTGAAGGATCCAAGAAGATCATCCACGATGCAAGCCCGATGGGAAACCATGGAACGCTGAATGGAGCGCTCTGGGCACCGAAGGACGATCAGTTCCTCAGCGAAGTGCTCGCTTGGTAGCGTCTTTTTACTGAAAAAGTGTATCCGTTTCATCCGAATCAGGTTAATCGAATCCTGATTTGGACGATATCATATTGGGCTCTTCGGTCTGCACCGTTTGCGGATTGCATCGTCATCACCCAGCGACTCTCAACCCACTCCCATCATGAACCCTTTTTCCAGTTTCGACGATCGGGACACCCAGCTCATCCGCATTGATAATACGGCACCCCATCGCGGTTTGGATAGCCCGGAAAGATTGAGGGCTCTAGAGGAATCGAGCTTGATGGACACTCCACCCGAGGAGGTATTTGACCGGCTCACCCGATTGACCGCACGGTTTCTGAACGCCCCGGTTTGCCTTCTTTCCATCGTGAGTGACCAACGGCAATTCTTCAAATCCGCCTATGGACTGGAAGGCGATCTCGCTGTCGAGCGAGGCACACCGGTCTGTGATTCCATCTGTCAGTATGTGGTCAGGGAAGGCGCCCAGCTGATGATCAGCAACACCCGGACCTCCCCGCTTCTCAAACAACGGGACACCGTCGTTAATGCCGGAATGATCAGCTACATGGGATATCCGGTTCTCAGTCCCGATGGTTATATCCTTGGCTCCTTTTGTGTGATCGACCACAAGGAGCGGTCCTGGGAGCAAGATGAGGTGGAACTGCTGGGCGAATTGGCCCGCACGGTCAACTCCGAGATTGCGGCACGGATCCGCTCAAAGCGTGCCACTCTCGCCCTCAGCTCCACGTCCGAACAACTCAAGCGCACCCTTGGATGGGCCGATTGCCTGGTATGGGAGGGATGGGTCGATTGCACCGAAAAAGAGTGGAATTGGCGCTTCAATATCCAGCCATCCGGATTATTCCACCGCCTGTTCGGAGAAAGGGTTCCTCCGGAAGACGTCGGTCTGTACTACCGCTTTCAGCTTCCGGATCAGGAGGAAATGGATGCGCGGAGCCGCCGTGCGATGCTCAACCGCGAACCGGGATACTCTCAGGAATTCCGGGTCATATCGGAGGGTCAGCTCTACTGGCTGAGCGAAAGTGTTACTATAACGCCAACCGGCCCCAACTCCTTCTGGCTGGTCGGGGTTGCCACGGACATCACTGATCTTAAGCAGGCACAGAACAACCTCCGGATCAGCGAGCGACTTACCCGCACCTTTGCCGAGTATGCGCCTGCTTCCGTCGCGATGTTCGACCGGGATATGCGCTATTTGGTGCACACAGCGCAATGGTTGAAGGACATCGGCAAGACCGGACAAGACCTGACGGGAAAATGCCACTATGATCTTTTTCCGGATCTGCCGGATGAATGGCGGAGCCTTTACAGCAATAGCATGAATGGAACGATTGAAGGTCGGGACGCCGACCGGATTGAGCTCCCGGATGGTTCTAAACGCTGGATTCAATGGGAATCCAGACCATGGCACCATGAGGACGGAAGCATCGGAGGCATCCTCGTTTTCATGCTCGATATCACCGCCCGCGTTAAACTGGAGGAAAACCTCGCTCACACGCGGGATGAAGCCCTTGAGGCATCCCGGCACAAGAGCGCCTTTCTGGCAAGCATGAGCCACGAAATCCGAACCCCCATGAACGGGATCATCGGAGTGGCCGGATTGCTCATGGAATCGGCGATAACGGACGATCAGAAAGACCTCAGCCGGATCATCCAGCAAAGCGGCGAATCCCTGCTCACCATTATCAACGATATCCTTGATTTCTCCAAGATCGAAGCGGGCAAACTCAAGATCGATTCCAACCGGTTTTTCCTGCGATCGGTTGTCGAAGACGTGGTGGTCCTGCTCTCGCTGAAAGCCAAGGAAAAGGGAATCGAGATCCTCTGCGAGGTGGATGAGGCCATCCCGTCCATACTGGTCGGCGATCCTTCACGGATCCGTCAAATCGTGATGAATCTGGTGGGCAATGCGGTGAAGTTCACGGAAGAAGGGCAAGTCATGATTGTCGTTTCCCACATCGGCACGGATGAGTCCAGAACCTCATTCCGGGTCACGGTCAAAGACACCGGCCCCGGCATCCCCTACTCTGTCCAGGCGAAACTTTTCAAACCCTATGAACAGGAAGACGGGTCCCGCAAACGCCGCGAAGGAACCGGTCTGGGACTCTCGATATCCAAACAACTGATCGATTTGATGGGTGGATCGATCGGATTCCGCAGCGTGCCAGGATCCGGATCCGAGTTCTGGTTTGATCTTTCGCTCGAGAATGAAATGCCGGCATCCAAAGCCGGACCCGAAACCCCAAGTGTTGTGCCACCTGCAAAAAGCAAAGCAAAACAACACCTGCTCGTGGTCGAGGACAATCCCGCAAACCAAATCGTCGCCGAATCGATCCTGCAGCGCATGGGATTCACGGTAACAACAGTTGATAACGGCCGTAAGGCGATCGACAAGCTACCTTCACTGGCAGTCGATGGCATCATCATGGATTGCCAAATGCCCGTGATGGATGGATTCGAAGCCACCCGCCTGATTCGCGATGCCTCGGTTCGCGGGGTGGATCCCTCGGTTCCCATCATCGCGTTGACCGCCTATGCGATGGTAGGAGACCGCGCCCGATGCCTTGATTGCGGCATGAATGAATATGTTTCCAAGCCCATCCG
>JAFGAQ010000269.1 GCA_016933595.1 Opitutales bacterium
AGGCAAATAGCCGGTCATCCGGCGTCGATCCCCATCACCGGATTCAGCGGACACGCGGGGTGGCAAACGCTGCCCACTGTCCCCATTCCTTTCCAAACTCATCCAGCTCGATTTCCACGAACCCGTCGTATGATTCGATGTCGCTGAGATCCAGAACCAATGCCCACCACTCCTCGGGAAGGGATTCGGGTTCAATTGGCTGGCTCGGCTCGCGATCCTGCGACGCGCCCATCCGTATGGTTACACATGGTTTGCCAGGTCCGGTGATAAAGGGCAGGATCAATTGACGGGTGTTTTGAGGTAAATCCACACGAATCGTTATTTTGCCAGTGTGGACATCCGCGCCATTCCACGATCCCCAAACCTCACCCAAGGATGGGACATTCAACACCGATGGGAAGCATCCATTCAAAGCCCACGCACTATCCTGATGCACAACCTCAAATGGAAGAGTTGGCAGTCCATCGATCGAGTCTAATGTCACCACATTCCCACGATCCGGAGCCTCTGCTCCAGAAAACTCCATTTCTCCCGTAGCATAACCTTCACGGTCAAGCTTGATCCACACCGGGATCTTCTGACCCTTTGCCGGGAAAGTGTTCCAATGACCATGCACTTCCCATTCCCCGTCTTTCGGAACCGAGGCCTCCGCCTCAGGAATCACGCTTCCTCGTCCCAGCACAGCACCACCAGCAAGGAACACAAACGACGACGGGACAAACCGGGGATCCATCCGCATGAAGCCCCGAAATACGCCTCTAGTCGCATTGGGGTCCACTAACCCCTTTGCCTTGGTCACCTTCACCTCCGTCCACGCCCAATCCACAGCGACCTGGTTGACCGAACCCATTTCAAACTTCTGAGGTTGATACAACTCAGCCATCGGCCCATCTGTCCGCATCCATCGCAGAACAGTGCGCATCTCCTGCATTCGGGGATAGAGAACACCCGAGTAATCCGGGTCGTGCACATCCTGACGCACCGCTTCCATGGCAATGTCGCTGCGTTTTTTGAATTCCGAATAGTGATCAAAGTATCCTTGCTGATGTGTCAGAAGGTAAACAGAATAAAAACAAACCAATACCCCTCCCGGAACCCATAAGAAACGGGAGTGCCTTTCATTATGCTGGCTGCCCCCAACGCCCATCCAAGCTGCCAGAAGTCCAGTGTGCATCCAAAAATGCACAGCCGGAGTGGAATAGCGTCCGGACGTCGCTTGCAGCATCGACAATTCATGTCGGCCAACAGCCGTTAAAAGAGCCGATCCCAGCACGAAGAGAATCATTCCCACAAACACCCATGCCACCGGATCCTTGCGCCTCCCAATCACCAGTCGCGCGAACACGATTGAATTCCACACCAGAGCGAAAAAAGCAAGGACCCGCCCAAGAACCAACGAATCACCCCGCACAGGATTCCCCAGATAAACCAGCAAGTAGTTGGCCATGGACGACAAGTCATCGATGCTCCAACTGCTTAACGCATCCAAATGAAATGGTTCCTGAACTGAGCTTAGGTGCCACCAACCCATGATAGCCCCGAGACTCCAAGCGGCAAAAACGCGCCCCCATCCTCCGCCCGCCAACCAAACGACGACTCCCAATACCGGCAACACCAGCAGTCCATTCGCCATCGACAGGCAGGCAGCCACCCCCGCCACAAGTGCCAGCATGTATCGCATCCGGCCCGCAGGGCATTTCCCGTCCGGGCTTCGCCCTAAATAGAACGCCAGAAGACCGATGACGAAAACGAGAACAAACTGGATCTGGAAACCCCACGTGAAGTTCTCCATCTGACATGCGGCAAAACACAGTATCGCAACAAATGCCACCAGCAGCGGAAACACTATTCCAGAACGGGACACATACCGACCCGCAAGGCGCACCCCCAGCCATGCACAAAGCCCTTGTACAGAGAGGATTGATAACACCAGAAATCGATTGGATCCCCCGAAAACGTGCGCATCAGCGAGGATAAGCAACCGCGGAATGGTTATCCGGTGCTCGTTATGCAAAGCAAACAACCACCTAAGCCAGCCTCCCCGTTTGGCGTTGTAGGCAAGGTATGCGCTCTGATTGTCCCACTGGTCCCAATACAGCGGAACCACAGCGTTTGCATAAGCCCAAATGGCAACATAAACTGCATAC
>JAFGAQ010000270.1 GCA_016933595.1 Opitutales bacterium
CCTGATCCATAAATCCCTTTCAATGCCCTGTTTTGTGGAAAACATGCAGATTCGAAATTGCTGATGACCGATGGACGAACCCATCGCGTTCTCGACAATCTGAGTTTCCGCGATAATCGGAAAACAGTCTCGACGCCCGACTGATTGGGCTCACGCTGAATGACAACCCATTTCCAGTATGGATAGACGTTCCCCTTCTCATGCATTCCCACTCGAGACTACCTCCGGTTCATCCGAATCTGAGGTTCCGGAAATCCGCCGAAACCTTCTGGGGTGGTATTCCCGCAGCCGGCGCAAGCTTCCCTGGAGGGAAGAGCCTTCTCTATATGGAACAATCGTATCCGAGTTCATGCTGCAGCAGACACAGGTCAAAACCATGCTCCCCTACTACGAGCGATGGATGCGGCAATTTCCGGATCCCGAATCCCTTGCGGAATCAGCTGAGGCCGAAGTGATGAAGCTATGGCAAGGTCTCGGCTACTATAGCCGGGCCCGCAACCTCCAGGCGGCCATTCGCAAGCTTCTCTCCTTACCGGCACCACCCCGAACCGCCGAAGAATGGGAGTCATTCCCGGGAGTCGGGCCCTACATGGCCGCGGCCATTGCGAGCATCTCCTTCGGAGATCCAACAGCTGTAGTGGACGGTAATGTGATCCGGGTCATCAGTCGGCTCTCAGGCATGAAGGCTCCATTTTCCTCCAACAGCCAAGCCGTCCGATTCATCCGGCCCTTCGCAAGTCGCCTGTTGGACCCATCTGCCCCGGGTGATTTCAATCAAGCGATAATGGAGCTTGGGGCGCTGGTCTGCACCCCAAGGCAAGCCGCTTGCCCAAAGTGTCCGCTTCAACCCAACTGCCTCGCCTTCGAAACAGCAGAAGTCGAGATCATTCCCTCTATCCAAAGAGCTCCCACAGTCGATACGAAAGTATTCCGATTATGGCTTTATGATCGCACATCCGACACCTTGGTCCTCGAACTCCAACAAGGCAAATCCCGCTTGTCAGGACTGCACGAGCTCCCCGCAATACCGATCGAGCCAAGCGATGCGCCCAGATTCGAATCACTCATGGTCCGGACCCGCACCATTGGGAACAACCGCATTAAAGAACACATCGTCCAGCCCGTCGATGCATTCAATTTCCGTACAAACGAAAACCACGAGACCCTGCATCGGATTCCCGTGGCTGACTTGGAAAGTGTTGCCATCTCCGGACCTCATCGCAAATGGATCCGGGAACTGCTCAAGATCCAGACTAGCGGTTTTCGCGCTTCAGGCGAAGGTAGTTGTTGAACTTCGCCATCTTCTTCTTGCGACGACGAATCTCACACGGCTTTTCAAAATAACGCTTGGCGCGGACGTCACGAATGACGCCTTCTCTATCCAGCTTCTTTTTCAGCCTGCGCAATGCACGCTCCACTGGTTCTCCACGACGAATTCTTACTTCAATCGACATAATCGGTAAAAAAGAGATCCATCAAACCGCTCTTGCCGGAGAGGTCAAGCAGGAATTTTCCCAATTCGTCTTGTTTCGGCCAGACAACAAGAAATGTCCGGCAATACGTCGGAATCACTTGCCATACATTGTAAGGTTTCCCAAGGTAGCGGTCCGCTTGTCAAGGTTCCACCGAATCTTTCGGATTATCACAGCCCACCCCAAAAAGACTTCCTGTAATGAACCCCTGCAAGATAGCACTCACCACACTCGCCCTACTGTTCTCGACGGGGATTCTGATTGCCCAATCGCAGCCCGACACCACCACGAATCGCCACGCAACGGCAGCAGATGCGGCCTACTGGCCCTCTGTCAACGAAGGAGACTACATCATCTTCAAAGGCCACGCCGACAACGGCAAAGCGATCTACTTGGCTGGCTCCCAACCCCGCCTCATTCTCGGCCTCGGTAAGAAAATCCTAATCTGGCGGGGAGAATACACCTACATCGCCATCGATGGCTCAGAATGTGTAAACACGGAATCCCAGCCCACCGTCATCACCAACCTCGGCGGGCAGGTAAAATGGGGATACAATGAAGACCCAAACTCAGGCTGGCGTCGCCTTGAACTAACCGGATTTAATCACGTTTTCCTCACCGGTAAATACGATCCGGATTCCCAGACCGGCGACCCCGAATGGCTCGGACATAACGGGGGCGCAAACATGAATCAACCCGACTACTACGAACGCTACGGCATGTGGGGACACCCCAGGTGGTCGGGCATGCGATTCCGGGATTCCGTGAGCAACATCGTGAGGATTCTGAATTTCAAGTCGGCAAAATTGTCTTACGTCGCCGCTTCGGAAGGCGGATTCGCCGGATTCAACGTCAAAACTGATGCTCCTGCAGTTCCAGAGAGGGTAAAAGTGGACATTCAGGATTGCTTCTCGGCATGGATCGAGAGCGAAGCCGTTTACATTTCGTGGTCGACCGGCGCCGAAAACCGAAACCTGACCGAACTTGTCCTGCGCAACAACATCTTTGCCTACAATGGTTGCGAGACCATCCAATCCGATAACCTCACCAACGGTTCCATTATTGAGAACAATATCGGATTCACGGGCTCCTGTTTTCACCGCAGGCCGTTCCAGAGCGAGTTTCAGGATGGCCTCCACCAGTTTTCCTTTGTCGAGGGCGGCATCATGGTCCGCAACAACATCATGATCACTTCGGGCGGGATGCTCCACCAGTTTCGCTTTAAAGATCCTGGAACAGGCCGGGCCTTCCCCCATCCCGACCTGAAGGCTGAGATGCGCAATAACTACTACGGTTATTCCCGGTCTAACATCTGCTTCATCTGGGAAGGAGACGGCATCACGCCCTACGTTATCGACGGTAACATTTACGGTCCGGTCACCACTCCGTCGACCCGTGATGGTTACAACGAGACCTCCGACACCCCTTTCTACTTCAAGGTCTGCAACGCAACCAATGACATCCTGCTGGCAAACATCACCTATCCCCCGGGCAGAGAACTCTATGGTCATGATTGCGGAGCATCCAAGGTAACAACACGAAACAATGTCCAGACAGTCGCGCCTTTGGTCGAATTCGTCAACAGCGGGTTTCCCGATGACACGGAATACCGGGACTTCACATTCTGGTCACCGACCTACATGACCACCGACAAAAACGGTCAATTCATTCCCTACAAGGTCGGGGAATACGTGTTCTACTACGACGAAAACGGCAACACCCGCTTCTTTCGCTGCATCCAGGCCCATTCAGGAGATTTCAACCCCAACACCTCCCCCGACAAGTGGGAACTGCTTCAGTGGAACGGAAGAAACCTCCCCCCGCTCGACCTACGCCTTCGCCCGGGCAGCTACTACGCCAACCTCGGGATGGGGCTCAATTTTGACCCTCCCCAACCGTCTCTGTCACTTGATCCGATTGGCAACAGGCAAATTTCCGCAGGCACCCCAATCAACATCCAGATCGAGGCTTCCGGAGGAAATGACAATCCCCTCTCCTATTTGGCCACAGGTGAATAGAGTCGATCCGGACCGATAACCGCTTCTCGGCTTGTCCCGGGAAATTGACCCCAACCCTCCTCCAAAGCCCTGCCTCTGGAAAGAATGCTAATTCGTGATTCATCCTCCAATTTCCAATTGACAACAACAAACGGAATCCCTTTTTTGGGAACTTCATTTGACTTCGAGCGGGCGTAGCTCAATTGGTAGAGCACCACCTTGCCAAGGTGGATGTCGAGGGTTCGAACCCCTTCGCCCGCTCCATTTTTTTGCCGCATTCGGGTAGCGCGCAAACCAAGGGTGAGCGGATAACAATCCACAATTCTCCCGATACGAATCAAAGATGACTGCAGTTGAATTCGCCAAAGCCTTCTCCCACAATCTGGTCTGGCTCTTCTCAGAAATGGCACCCTACCTCTTGCTGGGTTTTCTCCTCGCCGGACTAACCCATGTCTTTCTGTCAAAAGAATGGGTCATCCGGCACTTGGGTGGAACCGGAATATGGAAGAGTATCAAAGCCACCCTA
>JAFGAQ010000032.1 GCA_016933595.1 Opitutales bacterium
CGGTTGTTGAAATCGAACATCAGGGTTTTCCCGGCCGTTTGAGCCGCACTTGCCATGGAAATGACCTCGCTCGCGTTGAGCGCCGGAGGTTTTTCACAGAACACATGTTTGCCCGCCTGTAAGGCTTCGATTGCCACCGGCATATGAAACTTGTTGGGCACAATGATGCTGACGGCGTCCAGATCGGGTTCACCGGCCATCATGTCTGCCAGGGTCCGGTAGGTTTTCGGCACTTGAAACCGGGATGCCGCTTTAGCGCATGCCTCCGGGTTGACATCGGCGATTGCCGTTATGGATGCACCTCCGGAACGGAAACCCTCTGCGTGGTAGCGCAACATACCACCGGCTCCGACAATACCAATTTTCAGGCTCATGGATGATATTCGATTTGAGATTGGGAAAACCGGAAACGCTGGTGTCGTAATATTGATTATTGGTGGCTCTTATCGAAGGCTGCGTCAAAGGCCACATTGCTTGGAGGGAAGTCGATACCGCGGACGAAATCGGCCGCTTCGGCAGCCCCGTGGAAACGATCCATCCGGATGTCTTCCCATTCGACGGAGAGCGGTCCATTGTACTGAATGTCATTCAATGCCACAATAATATCCTCGAATTCGATATCGCCATGTCCCGGTGAGCGGAAATCCCAGTATCGGCGCCAATCTCCGAAGTCGGTGTGTCCCCCGAATACCCCAACCGACCCGTCTCCATGTCCCCACCACACATCCTTGATGTGGACGTGGAAGATGCGATGGGCAAAGGTTCGGATGAAGGCAACATAGTCCACTCCCTGATAACCGAAGTGGGACGGATCGTAGTTGAATCCAAAGCGTTTGTGCCCGCCTACCGCGTCGAGCGCCCGCCTGGCGCTGGCGCTGTCGAATGCGATCTCCGTGGGATGAACCTCCAGTGCGAAATTCACATCAACCGCGTCAAACGCATCGAGGATGGGTATCCACCGTGTGGCGAAGTCGTCAAATCCGGCCTCGATCATTGCGGGAGTCGCGGGAGGGAAGGAGTAAAGGAGGTGCCAGATGGAGGAGCCGGTGAAGCCATTGACAACCGGAGCCAACACCTGAGGTGGGGCGCTTGACGGCCGATTCGAGAGAAAGCGGCGGTAGGCTTTGGCGGTATCCGCCATCTCCCGGGCCGCACGTTGACGGACCCCTTCCGGTTCGCCATCTCCCCATACATGGACAGGGACCACAGCCTGATGGCGTGCGTCAATACGGTCGCACACCGCTTGTCCCGCCAAATGGTTGCTGACCGCGTAGCAGGTGAGCCCGTTGTCGAGCAGAGCGGCCCAGCGATCTTTGCAATAGGCATCACTTTGCAGGGCTTGTTGGACGTCAAAATGGTCTCCCCAACAGGCTAACTCGACGCCGTCGTAGCCCATTTCAGCGATTTGAGGTAAGAGTTTTTCAAAGGGTATATCAGCCCATTGACCGGTGAACAGGGTAACAGGTCTCGTCATGATGGGAGCATGCTAGGAGATGGGAAACGGGCAATAAAGCGAAAACTGGCGGGTCTGGGAATTCTGAGAGAGATCAAAGAAAAGTGTGGAAATTTATGCGACTCGGATGAATTGGATGCTTGCTATTGGCGTATGGTCAGTTCGTGATGCTTGGCATGTCGGAGTCTTCAGATAGATTTCGCGATAATGTCATGGACTTGAATAGAATCAGAATCATCCAGGGGGGTATGGGCATCCATATGTCCTCGTGGAAGCTGGCAAAAGCGGTCTCTTTGAAAGGACAGTTGGGTGTCGTCTCGGGGACGGCAATTGATGCGGTTGTGGCCAGAAAACTGCAATTGGGTGACCTTGACGGGAACATTCGCAGGGCGTTGGAGCACTGTCCCCTCAAGGGTGTTGCCCAGCGCGTGAAGGAACGCTTTTACGTCGAGGGCGGAAAGGACGCGGGGGCGCCGTTCAAGGATTTGGGTTCGTGGAGCCTCCCGATGACGCGTGCGCGGATCGAGCTCATGATTGCCGCGAATTTCGTCGAGGTTTATTTGGCGCGTGAAGGCCACGATGGACCAATCGGGATCAATTACCTCGAAAAGATCCAGTTGCCCGCTCTCCCATCGCTTTTTGGTGCGATGCTGGCGGGGGTGCACGTCGTGTTGATGGGCGCCGGGGTGCCGGCCGCGATACCGGAGATACTGGATCTGTTAGCCGCTGGCAAGGAAGCCTCAATGGTGATTGGGGTTGAGGCCAATGCGGCTTTGGATGTGCCTGCGGCTATTGTGCGGCTGGATCCATCGGAGTATGCCGACGGCGTCCTGCCTGTTTTGCAGCGACCCAGATTCATTGGAATTGTTTCGTCCGATACGATTGCCCGTTCGCTCGAAAAGCGGGCACCGGGAGGTGTGGACGGGTATGTGATTGAGCACCACACGGCGGGTGGCCACAATGCTCCGCCCAGGCGCGATCGAACGGTCCAGGATGACGTAGCGATTGCCTACGGACCCAAGGACAACCCGGACTTTGAGAAGATCCGACGGATTGGGAAACCCTATTGGTTGGGTGGAGGATATGCCAGTCCGGAGGGATTGGCCCGTGCCTTGAGCGAGGGTGCCACCGGCATTCAGGTGGGTACTCCTTTTGCCTACAGCAACGAGTCGGAAATGAATCCGGAGCTGAAGTCCGAGGTGATCCGGCAGGTTCTTGCAGGAACCGTTCGGGTGGAAACGTCATTTGATGCTTCGCCAACGGGCTATCCGTTCAAGTTGGTGCAGATGGAAGGGCACCATTTGGTGACAGATTCCATTGAGCCCCGACATCGGGTTTGTGACATGGGATATTTGAGAACGGCCTATCGTAAGGATGACGGATCAATCGGTTGGCGCTGTGGTGCCGAGCCTGTGGCTTCCTATGTCGCGAAGGGCGGCAAAGAGGAAGAAACGCGCAACAAGGTATGCCTGTGCAATGGATTGATGTCGGTCGTCGGTCTTGGTCAGGTTCGCAAGGGCGTCGTTGAGCTGCCGGTATTGACAAGTGGAGACGAACTGGTGCGGGTTGGCCGGTTTGTGAAGCAGGGTCAAAGCGGTTATAGTGCATCGGATGTCATCGATTACATTTTGGGATGAGCTGATCCCGGAAGGATTATTCGGGTTGTTCGGGGCTCCGGCCACCTTTCTGAAGGGTTGATGGAGGACGCTTCCGGCCCATTCTTCCGGTGGTTGCGCGATCCGGGTGTGGCATTCCCCCGCCTGGACTAGCGCATGACTTTTGCGGCCAGTGAATTGAGGGTGTTGGTCATGAGTCCCGTGTCGAATGCATCCCCGACTGGAATCCGGTCGGTGATGTTGATGTGGTCGACCAGTCCCGCATAGTCCGCGTTGACCATGATTCCCATAAATTCTCCCGTTTTTGCAATGACCAGATCGCCGGTCGAGGGTGAGAACTCGCCGAACAACCGGCTGAGGATCCGTTTGTCCATTTGGAGGGCTCTCGAGAATTGAGGATGCACGCGGAAGGAGGATTCCCCGAAGTAGTTCTCATCTCCTGCAATGATGACCGCGTCCGGGAAGCGGAAGGGTTCCAGCACGATCGGATAGACCGCTGTTTCGATGTGGGGAGTGAAGTCTTCCGGAATCGGGATCACCAGGAGCCGTGGATCGATGTTGAGGAACCCTACTTCGGAGGCGGAGAATACCCGTTCCCCCAGCGCGATTTTGATATCCATCCGGAGGTATTTGGGCGTGATTTCGTTCAGGTCGAATGGAGTGCCCTTGGCGTGGAAGATCGCGTAGGTTTGCCGGCCATCGGAGATGAGAATCGTTTTGGTCGTTGTGGCGCGCTGGCGATTTTGAAAGACTCCCGGATATTCTGTGTCGAATTCGATCTCGACGCGGTTGCGTTTGAATTCGGTGAAGAGCGCATTGGGTGTCTGCGGCTGAAGCTGGCGGATCTCATCCTTGATTTCGACCGACGTTCCGGCGAGGATTCGCACCCCCTCCGATAGTTCTTCGGTGCGGCGTTGGGCGGCTTCCCTCTGTTGACGTTCGATCTCAATCTCGATCTGGGTGTTCTTGAGCTGTTGTTCGATGAGGGTACGCTGGGTTTCCACGACCTTGAGTTCGGTTAGGACCTGCTGTTTTTCTTTCTCAATCGCTGCCTTTTCCTCGGCAATATGGGAGAGATTCTGTCGCGATTCACTCAAAGCCCGTTCCTTCTCATCGATCTGGAATTGGGCTTGCCGCAGGCGCTCGCGTTCCACGGCGTTCTGCTCGCGTAGACGAAGGAGGTCGCTGGCGAGCTGCCCCTGTTCCTGCATGAGTATGTCGCGTTGGGATGCCAACTCAGCGGCCCTGAGCCTCTCCTCCTCCAGTTCGCGCAGGGTCTTGTCGAGGGTCTGCTCGCGTTGTTGGATGTCCTGATCCTTTGCTTCCACATGCTCTTGAGCGGCTTTGAGTTCCGAAGCGAGCGAGGCCTGTTGTTCCCTCTCACTTTCGAGAGAAGCCTGCAGAATGTCGATGAGCTCGGCTTCCAGAGAAGACCCGGGTCTGCTTTCCGTTTCTTGCGTTGGAGCGGATTCCTGAGTGACAGGTGCGTCAAATCTTGCCAGAGCCAACAGGCTCAGGATCAGGAAGTCGGAAATGACGAGTAGGATGCTTCGGTTCATGTCCGGGTGAAAAGGGATCGAAAAGCATTCATTTGAGTTTGAGTGGCCGGGCGGCTGGAGTGGATGGGGTGTCTGTCGAAAGAGGCCCGCCCGGCTGGTTCAGCGATAGAATAAGGGAGCTTTTGTAGGGGCGTATGTTAAAGATCTTGAGGATTGCCACGAAGATGATCCCAAAAAGGGTGGACGCATAAGCCGCCATAAGGCTCGCCTGAACGATGTTGAGCGCAATCATGATCAATGATGCCACGGTGCCACTGAGCCCGACGTAGAGACCGCTATCAAACAGATGTTCCTCGTTTTCGAGCAGTTTGAGTTTGATGTCGGGGGATGCCTCCAGGCGCTTGATTTGTTGGATTTTGACCCGTGAGTAGGCGTAGATGGCTCCTTGCAGGAGAAAGAAAAGCCCGAGGACGAGTAGGGTGACTTGATCGATGCTGATATTGTTCATAACGTCGGATTTGAGATTCTCGAAAGCGCTGGCTACCACGATGTGGAGCGTGTTTTGGGGTGGTTGCGGCTGGGGATTGTTTTGTTTGAGGAATTCAGGCTCCAGAACGAGCCATACGCAGACTGCCCATGCTGCCGCAATCGTTAGGTTGCCGAGGTGGGTGTAGACAAAGCTGAATCGCCCGGGAGGCAAGTGCTCCGGATCGCCCGCCAGTAATCGTATCCATGTGATCAGGCATAGACCGCTGGTCAACAAAAACAGCAGCTTGATGCATGCTGCGACAGAGGGATTTTTCAGTGCGAGCGAAAAGAGCGGCGTGCGGACAATATTGCTCTGGAGTTGATCCAAATGCGAGTTCCAGGCGTAGGGGCGGTAGATGGGGGAAAAGCGTTCAAGCAGGAGCGCAAGCCCACCTTGGCCGGCGAGCATGGCCTGGTGGATGTCTTTCAGCGCATCTTTGTCATATGCATCGATGAAATCGAACACCTTGTCGGGTGTGCCGGATAAGAGAATCGCAGCGGTGATCAGCGAGGCATCGTCGGGACGCGCCCTAAGGGCGGCAGCGGTACGTTCAATGGTGGATTCTCCCGGCATGATGCGCATCAGTTCGGAGAGGGTGACCCATTGAAAACGCTTTCCCAAACTTAACACCGCC
>JAFGAQ010000271.1 GCA_016933595.1 Opitutales bacterium
CAATATTGGTGGCGACAACGATTCTGCGCCGCTGTCCGGGACGGAAAATCCGCTGTTGGGCATCCTGTGTCATCCGCCCATAAAGGGGCAGAACATCGCAATGAGCCGCAAATCCGCCCGACAACCGGTCACACACTTCGCGTATGTCCTTCTCGGATGGCAAGAAAACGAGCAGGTCACCCGACCGGGACTCCTGAACAACATCCGCAACCGCGTCACAAGTCGCCTCAATGTAGGTGTAGCCACCATCCGGCCGGTCTTCAAAGGGACGATACCGCACCTCCACCGGGAACATCCGTCCACTCACTTCGATAACCGGAGCTCCACCGAACGCTTCCGAAAACCGGGCCGTATCAATTGTGGCCGAGGTGATCACAATCTTCAGGTCCGGACGTTTGGAACGGATCTGAATCAGGTGACCGAGGATAAAGTCGATATTGACGCTCCGCTCATGAGCCTCGTCAATCACGAGAGTCGAATACCGCCGAAGCAACGGATCCCCCTGCATTTCATTCAGCAGGATACCATCCGTCATCACCTTGATCCTGGTCTGACGATCAGTCCGGTCGGAAAAACGGATCCGGCTCCCCACCCATTTTCCAGCCACTGGCCCCAACTCCTCCGACAACCTGGATGCAACAGCAAGCGCCGCCACCCTGCGGGGCTGCGTGCATCCGATCATTCCCCTACGGGCAAACCCGGCCTTCAGGCACAGTTTCGGGATCTGAGTGGTCTTTCCCGACCCGGTTTCACCTTTCACGATCACCACCTGATACCGCTGCAGGGCATGCTCAATCTCACCAATCTTTTCGCAGATCGGGAGTTCTTTCGGAAATGAAATGGCTGAAAGGGCGTCCATCGGTTACAGCGATGACCATTGGCAGAGCATACCCACAAATCAATCCCCATTTGCTCTCAGCCGTAATCCACATTGCACGAAAACAAGCATTACAGATGTACCATCCAAATCCACTTACACTGCGAACCCCAGTGGGTCCGCACCCAGAGATCCAGAAATTCAGCCGGAAGGTTGTAGAATGTGTCGGTTTGATTTCAATTTTCAGTCATAAAAGCAATTCCACTTATGAAATAACTCCGGATGTCGATGATCGATTGAGCATCGACCGGATCCATTCAGAGCGAACGATGCTTTTTCTGTGTTTGGACGCACTCGAGAGAGAATCACCCCGAAAACCTCAAGATTGGACCAAGATGAATGCATTCAAAAACCTCAAAATCCGCAACAAGTTAATGGTCTGCTTTGGCATCAACATTCTATTCATGCTATCACTTGGTCTCATCAGTTACGTCAGTACGACCCGTGTGGAACGACTGCTAAAGGATATCTACGAAGTCCGATTGGCATCCATCACCTTTCTCCTCGAGGCAGACCGCGATTTGCACCAGTCCCTGATCGCCGAGAGAACTTTGCTGTTCACCGAACCAGGATCGAAGGAGGTCAAAGAGTTGGAAAACTCCTTCAATGAAAACAAGCAACAGGCAGCCGATCGATACACGAAATATGCCGCATTGATCACCAACAATGAAGAAAAGACCTTGGTTCCCGAGTTCCGCAAGGCCTTTGTTCAGTGGGATAATTCAGCCGGTCAAGTGATTCGACTGGCACAGAACGACGATCCTGCAAAGAGGATGGAAGCCATTGCTCAATCAACAGGGAAGGTGAAAAACGACTTCGAGTCCATGCGCGATTATGTCGACCGGGCAACGAGCCTCAACATGGACGACGCCGGAAATGGTTACAAGACAGCAATTGCGACTTTCAAAAGAACGGTTGGTTTTCTGGTCTTTGCAATTATTACGGCCGTTGCTGTATCGGTATTCCTGGCATGGTTTGTGGCGAGCGTTATCACCAGACCCCTCTCGGCTGCAGTCACAGGATTGAAGGAAGTGGCACAGGGAGAGGGCGACCTGACCCGTCGGCTCCCGGCGATGGGCAAAGATGAAGTTGGCGAGCTGACCCACTGGTTCAATGCATTTATCGCCAATCTCCAAGGCATCATCAAAAAGGTATCCGAGACCACTGAAGCAACCACTCAGGCGTCGGATCAGCTCATGAAACTCGCCACATCGACGTCTGAAAACGCTTCCGAACTCACCCATCGCTCGGGTTCGGTTTCTGCTTCGTCCGAAGAACTCAGCGCAAGTATCTCAGCCGTTGCAGCGGCGATCGAACAGTATTCCACCAATATCAACGTCGTGGCTACTGCTGCCGAGGAAATGAATTCAAGCGTACTCGAAATCGCCCGAAGCACGGCCAAGGCAAATGAGATGACTGCGGAATCGGTTCAAGAAGCGAATGTGACAACAGAGAAGATGCGTCAGTTGGAACAGGCAGCCAGTCAGATCACTAAAGTGACCGAGGTAATCCGTGCGATCTCGGCTCAAACCAACCTTCTAGCCCTCAACGCTACCATTGAGGCAGCCAGTGCCGGGGAAGCTGGCAAAGGCTTTGCTGTGGTAGCAAATGAAATTAAGGAGCTTGCGCGCCAGACTGCTGATGCAACCAATGAAATCAAACAGCAAATCGACAGCATCCAGAGCTCCAGCCACAATACATTGGGTCAAATCGAAAAAATAACCGAAATCATTCGTGATGTGGACTCGGTCGTCACGACCATCGCCGCTGCCGTGGAAGAACAATCCGCGACCACTCAGGAGATCAGCGGGAACATAACGCAAGCATCAGATGGGATCGGTGAAGTGGCCCGCAATGTCACCAATGGATCAGAGGCAAGCAACTCCATCGCCGACGAAATCCAGCAAGTCGATACCTTGGTTGGCAACGTGCACAACATGAGCGTGGACCTGAGTTCTCATGCCAATCATCTCCATGAATACGCATCCGATCTGCGCAAGTTGGTAGGCCGTTTCAAGATCGCATGACCTGATAAAGACTCCCTATCGCGACAATTCCAGTTAATCCAATTCTTCTTCCCTACTCAGTTCACCCAGATGGGCGCGGGCAAAATGCGCTTGCCATTGTTATTGGACATCCGGATAGGTCTCCGAGATGCATCAGGTGGTGATGACGTGTTCGATGAAGGCATTGAGGTGAACAGCGAAAGCATCCGGATTCTCGAGATGCGGCGCATGCCCGGCATCCGGAGTATCCACCCAACGACCA
>JAFGAQ010000272.1 GCA_016933595.1 Opitutales bacterium
AGCACGTATGCCACGAGACAACCGGCTCCGGATCCACGTCCCGGTCCGACCGAGATTCCGTGTTTGCGTGCCCAGTCGATGTAGTCCCACACGATCAGGAAGTAGTCAACGAACCCAGTGCCGGTGATGATCGCCAGCTCGTATTCCATTTTCTCGCACACCTTGTGGGCGAAATCCTCATCCTGTCCGGGCTTCGGTGTGTAATTTTCCGGGTCATCGTAGTCCACTCCATACCGTTCCTTGAGCCCTTTCTTGCAAAGATCGAACAGGATCGTGCCGTTCTTCATGTGCTTGGCCCGATCATTGTCTGAGAGGGTAAACAGCGGGGCATCCGGATTCTTCGACTGATCGAGCTTGCGCTTGACGCTTTCGTAGACGTCCAGCACCCGGTTGAATCCCTTTTCGTCCGTGTGAATTTCTAACGCCCGGGTTTGTTCAAACACGGGATAGTGATTGACCTTGAACGGAATTTTGAGGTCGCACTGTTCCGCCAATCGCAGGGTGTTGTCGATTGCATCCGGATGGTCCGGAAACAGCGCGAGCATTTCCTCCCTGGATTTCACGTAGAACTCATTGCAGGGATACTTCATCCGTTTGGTGTCGGTCAATACCCTTCCGGTTTGGATGCAGAGCAGGGAATCATGGGCTTCCCAGTCGGATTTCAGAACGTAGTGGGAATCATTGGTGGCAACCAAAGGCAGATCGAATTCCTTCGAGAGCTTGAGCAAGCCCGGAATAATCCGCCGCTGGAACGACAATCCGTGGTCCTGTATCTCGATGTAGTAGGAATCCTTGCCGAAAATGTCGATAAAGGTGGCGGTGGCTTCACGGGCTTTTTCGTATTCGCCGTAGAGCAAGTATTGGGAGGCAACCCCATTGATGCACCCACTCAGTCCGATGATCCCTTTTGAGTATTGGGCGAGCGTATCCATGTCCACCCTGGGGCGGTAATACATGCCTTCGGTGTGGGCTTTTGAAACCATTCGGGCAAGGTTTTGGTAGCCTTCAAAAT
>JAFGAQ010000002.1 GCA_016933595.1 Opitutales bacterium
GGTCCATGTGGATTTCATGATCGGATCACCGGAAATGGACATCGACGGTTTGGACGAACATAACCGCCCCGATCCCATCATGCGCAACGGCGAATGGGTCAGTCTACCCTAACCCATCGGCATACAAGTTTTTCCATAACCCGGTCGGGAATGGCCCGACTCTGACCGGACGAGTCTATCGATCCAAGGAATAATCTACGCCATGCCAGCTTATCGATATTGATCCAAAGATCAGCCGATTCAAAGATGACCCAATTGGAAATATGCCGAGACATACACAGTCATGAACACCTTTCATACGATATTCTCTAACCCGCTCATGGCGCTATTTGCCATAACGGGCCTCGGCATGCTTCTGGGTGCCATAAGCTTCAAAGGATTATCCCTTGGAACATCCGGGGTTTTGTTTGTGGCACTGGTCGCGGGACATTTCGGGTTGGCGATTCCGGAGGAAATTGGACGCTTCGGATTGGCAATTTTCGTGTATTGCGTGGGAATCGGAGCGGGTGGCCGGTTCTTCGCAGCCCTCGCGAGAGAAGGTGGCTCGCTTGCAAAACTCAGCTTGATCATTGTGGCATCTGCAGCTGCGACAGCCTGGGGACTTGCGGAATTACTCGACCTTCCTACCGCACTTGCGGCCGGCTTATTTGCCGGAGCCATGACCAGCACACCTGCACTCGCCGCTGCCACGGAAGGGGCCCTTCACCTCTCATCCGATGTCGCCATCGGCTACGGAATCACCTATCCGTTTGGAGTAATCGGTGTGGTGCTCTTTGTGCAGCTGTTTCCGAGATTGCTGCACAATCGCAACCCTCAGGACGCTCAAAGCATCCCACCGGAGTCACAGGATGTCGAGAAGTCGCTCATCGAAGTGACCAACCCTAATCTCTTCGGCTCTAAAATAGGCGAAAGCGACCTTCCGGAAATAACGGAATGCCAGGTTTCCCGCGTCATGAAGGACGGACGCCTGATTCCGCTGACAGATGAAGACCGATTCGAGGCCGGTCAACTCCTGCTGGTGGTCGGAAAGCCCCGTTCCATTCTTCTCGCCTGCAAGTTCCTTGGGAAGAGAAGCGACCAGCCTTTCATCGTTGACACCGAAAACGAGCGTCAACGCTTTGTAGTCACATCCAAATCCGCAGCCGGGCAGACTCTGAGACAATTGGCGCCATTGCGTGGCCATGGGGTCATAATCACGCGGATCACGCGCTTGGATCAGACCTTTGTCCCCACTGCTGACACACGCATTGAGACCTATGATGTGCTAACCGTTGTGGGGCTTCCGGCTGGCCTTCGGAGTTTTGGTCAACACATCGGGCATCGCCCCCACGCTTTCGACCAAACCATGCTGATATCAATCGCGCTTGGTTTGTCGGCGGGAATTCTTCTGGGAATGATACCGATCGGACTTCCCGGTTCCACCCCAATGACGCTTGGGCTCGCAGGAGGACCGTTGATTGTGGCACTCATTCTCGGGCACGCCGGGCGGATCGGGCCTATCGTCGGACACATTTCCCGACCCACCCGACTCCTGCTTCAGGACTTCGGATTGGTGCTTTTCCTTGCGGATGCCGGAATCACCGGTGGCTCACAACTGGTCGACACCGTATCCCAACACGGCTGGGGACTATTTCTCCTCGGAGCAGCGGTCACCCTAGCGCCCATGCTCATCGCATACGGGGTGGCAAGAGGCCCCCTCAAACTCACCCGGATGCAGGCACTTGGGGGAATCTGTGGCGGGATGACCAGCACCCCTGCCCTCGGATCACTCACTGCCTCAACCGATTCACAGGAACCGATTGTGTCTTACGCCACAGCCTATCCGATTGCATTGATTCTCATGACCCTCTTTGCCAAGGTTTTAATTGGTCTTCTGGGCATTCCAACTTCTCCATAATTTGTGCTGACTTCTTGAGGACCGGTCAGGATAAACCGGATGGGTTCTTATTCGGAACTTACCCCCTGTTCAAGCTGGGGGAAGAGTCGTGCGAACAGACGCACGCATAATCCTACGGGAAGTCCAATAGCTCAACCCGAATGCCACCGCATTCATCGCCACAAAGGAAGGAATCAGCCTGTCAAAACTCACTCCGATCTGAAGCATGAGCCCAATCAAAATTGGACTGAATGCGGTCGAAAACACCCCCAGCATTGCCACCAGGCTTTTAATGCGGCCCAAGGCGTCCATCCCATACAAATCCACCCACACCGAAGTCGATATGGTTCCGGCCGGGCCTTGCCCCATTCCCATAAGAACCAGAAAAACGGTTGCACCCCATTCTCCGTCTATTTTTGAGAGAAACACCAAACCCGCCATAACAGGAACCAGCGTCATCGGAATCAGACGCAGCGATCCCCATCGGTCAATCAAAGGGCCGACGACAACGGATGAGACCAGTCGGGCAGCGGCAAACCCGATAAAACCCACCGCCATGGCACGGTCCGTCCAACCCTTGTATTCCGCCAGTGGCAATTGGTATAAGAACAAACCCGTCAAGACAAAGGGAACAACCAACAAACCCGGCAAGAGTTGATAGAATCGCGGATCCTTCAGAACCTCAGACATGTTCTCCCGCTCACCGCTCGAACGGCTACGCCCACCGTCATGATTGGGAAGATTTCGGACCAATGCCACGATCAGGGGCAACAATAGCAAAGCCACCAGTCCACCCATGATCTGCCAGGTGACCCGCCAACCATAGGACGCGATCATCAGCACCGCCATCATCGGCAACAAACCTTCCCCCAAGGGATAACCGACTGCCGATACACTCAGGGCTTTGCCCTTGTTCTCGGGAAAACACCTCGCCATCGTCGTGGACGCCGTCAAACCAAGCAATCCCTGCCCCGCCAACCGCAGCCCCACAATTCCGACAAACAGCATCGTCGCATTCACCGAAACACTCACCATCCAGCATGCGAGCATCAAGGCGATAGCCACCCCGATCGTGTAACTGCGCACGGACACCCGATCCAGAATCCGCCCGAAAAACGGTAGACACGAAGCACTCAGAACCGTCGCCACCGAGTAAAGGGTCCCGAATCCACCGGTGGTAAGACCCATCTCATCGATCATGCGCGGGACAAAAATCGAAATCAAAAACGTCTGTCCAAAACTCGAAAACAGGGTCAACAAAACCCCGAATCCCAATACTCTGGGATGACTCAAGACGAAGCGTAAATAGCTCATCGAACCGACTATTTCCGGCGCAACGAGCCGAAGCAACACACAATTCAGGAACCCTTCGCGTATAGACGGATCGCATCCACCAGATCAGATGGATTGACCGGCTTTGCGATATGGCCCTTCATCCCACAGGCGAGGCAGCGGTTCCGGATTTCAGGCGACACATGGGCGCTTAAAGCGACAATGGGCGTATGCCGGTTCGGATTATCGCCATTCAGAATGCGCTCAGTAACCTCAAATCCATCCACATCGGGCATACTCAAATCCATCAGGATCAGGTCAAACCGGGTCTCCTCGGCCATCGCAATCGCCTCATATCCCGACGATGCCGTTACCGACCGTCCACCGGCATGTTTCACAATCACTTCGATGATGCGCGCGTTGTCCGCAGTGTCATCCACAATCAGAATATGGATTGGCTGATCCAAATGAGACAACGACTTGTGGGCTGAAGCCACCCTCGCAGGCTTCTGATCAAGATTTCCCCAAGGCAAGGTAAACCAGAAAAGCGACCCTTCATTCTCACGGCTTTCAAAACCAATCTCTCCGCCCAACAGATTTACCAGTTTGCGCGAAATCGCCAGTCCCAACCCAGCCCCTTCATACTCTCTGGAATGGGAAGTATCCGCCTGGCTGAAGGGCTGGAAGATCTTGGTCTGATGGTTATCGGGAATCCCAATTCCGGTGTCACGCACTTCAAACCGCAAGCAATGCTGCGGAGACGCCGTCGATCTGCGATACCCGAGCGAAAGCCTGACGGTTCCGGAGTTTGTAAACTTGCAGGCATTTTTAAGCAGATTCTCCAATACACGCTGCACCATGTGCCGGTCACTGAGCACCTCCAAATCATCCGGAACGTCATCCCATCCTTCCAATTTGGTTTCAAGAACCATACTCACTTTCGGCGAATTCGGTCGGCACGACTGCATCACCGTTCTGCAATCCTCCAC
>JAFGAQ010000273.1 GCA_016933595.1 Opitutales bacterium
CCACTATCCCATGCCGCATCGAATCCTGTCAACCGACTTCTCACCGCCCTACAACCATGTTGCCATCCCTTCCAAAATCCTTCTTGCGGAGGGGGTGGCTTCAGCCATCCTCCATTGCTCGCGCTCCAGCCGTTCAATCGCTTGCGGATGAGCGGGGACGCTCATCCCTACCCGCAGCGGGTTTCCTCATCGGATCGGGAGCCTCCCTGCCCGCGCTCATCTTTCTGTGGGCCCAGCGGGCGAACGTTGTTATCAATTCTTTGGATTTAAAACCGCTCGCGGAAAGGTCTCGATCATGAGCTTCGTCGAATGGCTCGTGCCTCGCCACGAGGATTGAACAGTTAACCGCAGAGGGCACCGAGAGCACGGAGGAAAGAAGAGTTTGATCCGCATATGGCGCAGATTTCCGCAGATTGGGGATATCTAAAGGATGGGTAACGGGTAGGGGCCCGTCAACGCCCTGGATCACAGTTTCGTATGGCTCGCGTTTTTCTTGGTTCCTGTTTTCATTCTTGGGGTCTTCCCTCTTCGTCTTGCTTCAACCCCACTGGTCTGGACACGTGTTGAGAATCTACTACTTAAAATCCGGATTTCCGGAAGATTGAAATGGCATCCAATCCATCTTCGCTTTGAGTGCCTAGCGCTTTGGTGAGAGGATAAATACTCTTCTCCCATCCTGTGAATCCTGTCCAAATGAATCCCCAACGGGAGGGAAACGTTTCACTCCGGAGAGGGTTTCGCCTCGGGCATTTCAGCCTCCAGTTGCGACAAGTTGAGAATTATGGAGGCAATCTGGGAAGCTTTGGTTGTCGCAGTAGTGGATTGTGGGCGAAAAAACATCTCCGGCAGATTGCGATGTCGATGCGAGTCTTGCGGCTGCATGGTACGTGAAGGCTACCGACGAATGCGCCCGGATACGGGATGTCCAATCTTAGGAAATCGTGCGAATTCCCTTGCAATTGCGCAAAAACTCACCCATTCATGCTGCCAGTGATAACCAGGTAG
>JAFGAQ010000274.1 GCA_016933595.1 Opitutales bacterium
AAACGGTGCAGGCCATGAGGCTTTAGCCTGCATGGCCTGCAAGTAGCGGCGGACGGGGTCCGCACGCATTTGGATGTATTGTGGTTTAGGGGAGAGGATTCATTAGCCGAGGATGGCCACTACTTTCGCTCCATCCGGGAGTTCAGCATTTGGCAAGAGGTTCCCGGAGAGGGCCTTGCCGTTGACGCTCAGTGAGGTGACTCCGCGGTTGAGACCTTTTGGATTCTTTACTTCAATGTGAATGGATTTTCCGCGGAAGCGGCGTTCCATGGTAAACCCGGGCCATTCTGACGGAATGCATGGATCGATCCTGAGACCATTGCCTTCAGCCCGGACGCCCAAAATGTGGGCGGTGGCGCTATAATAGGACCACGCTGCTGTTCCCGAGAGCCATGGAATGCGGGCCGCACCAAACTGCGGACTGTATTTCGCGTGGGTGGATTGGCAATGCACATATGGCTCGGACTGGCGGATCTCCGCCTTGTCGTTGAATGCCGCCGGCATGTAGGCCCGGTGGTATTGGTAAGCCAGATCCCCGTTTCCGAGGAGGCATTCCGCCATGACCACCCATCCCTGCGGATGGTTGAAGATGCCGGCGTTTTCTTTTGTTCCGTGATTGAACAGGATCGCGAGCATGACATCGGCCGGCATGGTTTTGACCGCCGGGGCGCAGAGCATGACGCCGTATTCTGTGCTCAACTCGCGTTGGAGAGTGTCCATGCACGTTCTGGCTTGCTCCGGTGTCGCAGCCCCACTGATCACCGCCCAAACCTGCGTGTTGAGGTAAACCGCGCCTTCTTTTGATTCATGGGTGCCGTAGAAGGTTCCGTCTTGTCCGATGGCCCAGATGAAGCGGTCTTTGCTCCAGCAGAATTTCTGGATGCGGGCGTCGAGGTCCTCACGTTGTTTGAGTGCCCAGGATTGTTCACCCGTTTCGCCCAGAGATGCGGCGATATCCGCGTAGACGGAGAGTCCAAGCCTCACCTGGAACGCCACGAAAAGGCTTTCGCCACGGTATCCAAGTCTCAGACAATCATTCCAGTCGGCCTTGAGTCCGCAGGGAAGTCCATGCGCCCCGGTGCGTTCGAGGTTGAACTCGAGGGCGCGTTTGAGGTGTCCGAATACGGTGGCTTCTCCTTGATCCGCATAGGGAATGGTTTTGCGATAGAAACCGTAGTCTCCGGTTTCCTCCACATAGGCTGGAACGGTGTTAAAGAACCACAGGCAGTCGTCCGAGCGGAATTCCGAGTCAGGTATCAGCGGTGTTTTTCCCGGCTTGTGTTCGAATGGCTTGACCACTGGAAGCGCTCCACCATTTGAGAACTGCCCCGAAAGCATCAGCTCGAGGCGTTTTCCGGCTTCTTCAGGAATGCATGGTAGCACAGCAAGAATGTCCTGCACCGTGTCGCGGAATCCCAGTCCGTTGCGTTCGCCGTTGTAGACGAGACTGGCGGCCCGTGACCATGCATAAGTGATCAGGCAGTTGTAGGCATTCCAGACATTGACCATGCTGTCGAACTCGCCGTCCGGCGTTTTGACGGTGATGCCGGAGATGCGTTGGTGCCAATAGGAGCGGACTTTTTCAAACTCGGAAGCGGCGCGTTCGAAGCTGCCGAATTCGGCGAGAATTGCTTTGCCTTCGACTTCCGCCTTGCCGATGCCGAGGAGCACGAGCATTTCCTTGCTTTCTCCGGGGGCGAGGTCGATCTGAACGTGATAGGAACCGCAGGAATTGTCGCCGTAAGATTCCGAGTTCAGGCTTTTACCGCTTACGACCACGTCCGGTTTTTCATACGAACCGTAGATGCCCACGAAAGCTTCCCGGCTGAGATCGTATCCAACTGGATCCGCCCCAATCAAACCCATCCAGGAACGCTGCCCCTGATGGTTGTTCGCGAGGTTTTCGGGGTCGGCATCCAGATTGTCGTTGATGGCCATCCGGATGATGCCGTCTTTCATCACACACTGGCCGATGTATTGAGTGTACTGGAGGTTGAAGTTGTCCTGTTCGATGTTCCAGTTGTTGCTGAATTCGCAATAGGTAAAGACCGAAAGCTTGCGGGGGGCATTCCCCGTGTTGGTCACCTTGAGCTTCCAGTATTCAAAGCGCTGTCCCATTGGAACAAAGTAAGTGGACTCGGTTTTGATACCGGAATACTTGGATTCGATGATCGTGTAGGCGGTACCATGGCGGCATACCGATTCATATTGATCCAACGGTTTGCCAACCGGTTGCCATGAGCTTGACCAGAAATCGCCGGTGTCGCGGTCGCGCAGGTAGAAATACCGTCCCGGTTGATCCATCGGAATGTTGTTATAACGGATGCGCAGGAAGCGCCCTTCGGCAGCCGAGCGGAAAAAGGCGTATCCGCCTGCGTTGTTGGTGATCACCGAACCGAACTCCGTGTCTCCCAAATAATTGGTCCACGATCTTGGTGTGTCGGGCTTGTCGATGACATACTCCTTGGCTGCGTCGTCAAAGTATCCGTATCTCATGGTCGTCTCCTCTTTTATATTGTGCTGTGAATGGGGTTCGGTTCTTTTCCGGAATGGGGGATGGTGTTCGGTGTATCGGTTGATGTCGATAGTGAATCCTTTGCCATACCCCGGATGCTGCATATCCAAAACCATCCGGACTCCGGGGGAAAGCCCGGAGTCGTGGCAGGGTGCTCACACATATGACACCGCCGTAGGGTCGGTTATTGCGTCGTGGCCTTCGGAAAGCCCGGAAACGGGGAATCTTGATCAAAACCCGGATTTTCGCTTGATGGACGCTTGAATCGGGTTTCGTTTGGGCATGTCAGCGGTTTCCCGCCAGACACGCCGTCCGGATGGATTGACCGGGTTGCTTTTGTTTGGTGGGAGAGAAACCAGCATCCAACGCATTTTCAAGCTATGGCTTTTTTCAGCAAACCTTCTTACTCAACGATTGTCTATCAGAAGAAAGACATTCCCAAGGGACTGTGGAGTAAGTGTCCGTTAAGTGGAGAGATCATCTACCACAAGGATCTGGAAAAAAACCTGATGGTGGTTCCCGGAAGCGGATACCATTTCCCGATCAATGCGCGTGCCCGCATTCATGCGCTTCTGGATGAGGGTAGTTTTGTGGAAGAGGACCAGGATGTGCGGCCGGTGGACCCACTTGCCTTTGCGGCGAATGGAGCTGCCTACGCCATGAAAATCGAGGAGAACCGTCGCAAGACCAAGGAGAACGATGCTTTTGTATCGGGAACGGGTCGGTTACAGGGTATACCGGTGTGTCTCGGTGTGATGGATTTCCGCTTCCTCGGAGGGAGTCTTGGGTCGGTTGTCGGGGAGAAGATCGCCCGTGCCGCTGAGCGATCCTGCGAGCGCCGGATGCCCTTGATCGTGGTTAGTTCTTCGGGCGGTGCCCGTATGCACGAAGGGATACTGAGCCTGATGCAGATGGCAAAGACGAGCGCCGCTATCGGGCGACTTTCGGATGCCGGCGTTCCCTACATTTCGGTATTGACCAATCCGACGACGGGTGGGGTCACGGCGAGCTTTGCGACTCTTGGGGACCTGATTCTGGCTGAGCCCGGAGCGTTGATTGGATTTGCCGGCCCGAGGGTGATTAAGGAGACGCTCCAGCAGGACCTCCCCGAGGGCTTTCAAACTGCGGAGTTTTTATTGGAAGCCGGGCTGATCGATCAGATCGTGCCCAGACCCCTTATGCGGGAGCGTATCGGGTTGTTCCTCCGGGTCTACGGGAAGCTCCTGGCGAATGGTTGAGGGATATCCCCTCCGGAATACACAATGCTGCCACTGGGCTGTGACCAGACGGCGCAGAACCGAATCTTCCGGGTTGCCCGATGCGGTTCACGAGGTGGATGCACGAATCTCAACCCGGCGGATTTTTCCGCTGATGGTCTTGGGAAGCTCCTTTACGAATTCAATAACCCGCGGGCTTTTGTAGGGGGCTGTCGAAGTCTTGACGAAATCCTGCAACTCGGTGGCGAGTTCGGGCGATCCTTTGAATCCGTTTGCCAGCACGACGGTGGCTTTTACGGCGCATCCCCTGTCGGGGTCCGGAATGCTGGTCACCGCACACTCCACGACCGCCGGATGCTCGATCAGGGCGCTTTCCACCTCAAAGGGTCCGATCCGGTATCCTGAACTTTTGATGATGTCGTCGTTGCGTCCGATGAACCAGAAATAGCCATCCGCATCCTTCCGCGCGATGTCACCGGTGTAGTAGATTCCGTCGACCAATGCGGCGGTGGCTCCATGTTGTTCGCCATTTTCCCGGATCATCATGAATCCAGGAGGCGGTTGATTTCCGATCCTCAGGGTGATTTGGCCGGGAGAATCCGGAGGGCATTCCTCCCCGTTCTCGTCCAAGAGGCAAACGTCCCAAAGTGGAGCGGGTTTTCCCATGGATCCCGGACGGGGTTCCACTCCCCGGAAGGTTCCGATCACAGGGGTCAGTTCGGTTTGCCCATAGGCTTCCATGAGCCGGATCCCCGTGCCACGCAGGAATGCGTCATAAACCTCCGGGTTCAGGGGTTCCCCCGCGACGGTGCAATGCTCCAGCGTCGACAGATCCCAGGATTTGAGGTCTTCCCTTATCAGGAAACGATAGACAGTGGGCGGTGCACAGAATGAAGTGATGCCATTATCCTGGATGACATCGAGCAGTTTTCGCGGATTGAACCGGTCGAAGTCATAGGCCATCACGGCGCAACCGGCGAACCATTGGCCATAGATCTTGCCCCATGCGGCTTTGGCCCATCCGGTGTCGGCAAGTGTCAGGTGCAATCCTCCGGCCTTGACCTGCTGCCAATACCGGGCGGTTACGATGTGGCCTATCGGGTAGAGAAAGTCATGCATTACCATTTTCGGGTGTCCGGTGGTGCCCGATGTAAAGTAGACCAGCATGGGATCTTTCGGTCCGGGCAGATCGGTGTCGCGTGGTTTCGCGAATGGACCCGATTCCGCGTCCATCCCCCGGTTGAAACTGACCCAGCCTCCGTCCAGATCGGCATTGTCGTCATGAACCAAAGCCTTTAGAATGACGCCCGGTTCGATCATTTCCTCCGCTTCTGAAATGTGGTTTCTCAGGAAGGGACTGTCTACTGCCACGATCATACGAATGTCGGCAGCTTTTACCCTGAAGGCGATATCTTTAGCCGTGAGCAGATGGGTGCCGGGAACCGCAATCGCTCCGATTTTGTGGAGCCCGAGAAGGGCGAACCAGAACTCCGGCCGGCGTCGCAGCAGGAGCAAGACGGCGTCTCCCTTGCGCAACCCGCAGCGCAGAAAGAAGGCCGCGGCGCGATTGCTGGCCTGCTCAATTTCGCCAAAGGAATAGGTTCTGGAGATGCCTGAATCGTCACAGGTGACCAATGCCGGGGCGTTGGGGCGGTCCGCGACCAGTGCTCCAAGCACGTCATAGGCAAAATTGAACTTGGATGGCACTTTCAAGCGGAAGGATTCCCGCCATGTGTCGTATGGCTCGGAGTCCTTTGAATCCGTGTAAGATAAACAAGGGGGAAAGCGATGTGCTGCTGACATGAGTCTCAAGAATGGCCCGGGCAGGCGGAGAGGCTGGATCCGGACGGTGCGTCCGAGCCTTCGCTTCCTTCTGTAAGGGCACAGGCGACTTAGGTTGCCCCCGAAGCATGGTGTGTCAAAACGATTTTCCGAAAACTTTCCCGGGAAAATCCGGAAACCGGTCCGAGGTTCTTGACGTCCGCGGCTTGCCCCTCAAACTGCAGGGTGATGCATGTGTCCTTTTCAGCTGGAAATAACCTCGCGATCAAGGTTCCGTCGGATGAGTTTGAGGCGACGGTTGCGTTTTACCGCGAGACCCTTGGTTTGCCGGTTTTGCGTGAATCAGATCGGGGGAGTGTGGTTTTTGATTTCGGCGGAAAGCGCCTCTGGATTGATCGATCGCCGGCACTGAGCCAAGCCGAGATCTGGTTGGAGGTGGTTTGCCCCTCCACGGAGGAAGCTGCGGATTACCTTCGGGAGAAGGGTGTGGTGAGGCGGGATGACATTGAGGTGATGCCGCGGGGCTCATCGGCATTCTGGGTAAAAGGCCCTCATGGGATTGTTCACCTGGTTTCAGAAGAAGAGGAATGATGCCCCTTCATCCTTCTCAGATATGGACGGTGTATCGGTCCAAAAGCGTTAGGGTTTATGGCTTAAATGCTAAGCCAGAGATTGCCTTTGTGATTCGGATATAGACAGGCGTTGGAGTGTCTCGTGTTTGGAAAGTGGTTTCGGTTGGTCTGTAGATGATCCGTATGTAAATGGATTGTTAAAGGGATTTGGAGTAGGTTTCTCATTAAAGGAAAGATGCATATGGTTGCTGCGTGAGGCTTGTGGAATTGTTGAAGCTCGGTGATGCTTGACATCCCCGTCGCAGGTTCGACGGGGTGTTTATGAGGTGCAAGCGTGTGTCTTGCTTGATGGAAAATGTGTGCCGCGATGCGTTTTTACCAAAAGGCAGGAGTGTGAGTTTTTTCCAGTCCCTTGGCGGCG
>JAFGAQ010000275.1 GCA_016933595.1 Opitutales bacterium
GAAACGGACGGTTCCAATACCCGACTGGCTTGTCAGGCGAAGTGGAATCGCCGCGGACTGCCTTTTTTGGTTGCGTTCGGGGCGGGAAGTGGCACCTCATAATCATTTTCAGAACTATCAGGATAAGCTAGAAATGCGCTCCGACAGAATTGTAATCACAGGAATCGGATTGACCTCTCCCATCGGCAACGGGCTTGCGGAGATGCGGGATAACTTGCTGGGAATGCGGTCCAATATTCAGCAGATTGACATCCGCTACATGGGCAAAGTGCCCGCCGGGGTGTGCGAGTTTGATGAAAAACAGTATATGAGCCGGAGGCACCTGAGGGTGTGCACCCGCGCCGGCAGTATATCGGTGTATTGTGCGCATCAGGCGATCGCGGATGCCGGGTTGATTCTCGACCAGCTTCCAAAAGACCGCATCGGGGTCTATCTCGGGATAACCGAGCATGGAAATGTCGAAACCGAGAACGAGGTGTATGCGATATCGCAGTACGATTACGATGTCCGGTATTGGACGCATCACCATAATCCAAGGACGGTGGCGAACAATCCAGCGGGTGAAGTGACCATCAACATGGGCATCACTGGTCCTCACTATACGATCGGAGCGGCTTGTGCCGCCGGAAATGCGGGCCTTATTCAGGGGCTGCAAATGCTGCGTCTGGGCGAGGTTGACATGGCTTTGGCGGGGGGAGTGAGTGAGAGTATCCGGAGTTTTGGGATTTTTGCCGGTTTCAAGAGCCAGGGAGCATTGGCGGATCATGTGGATCCGAATAAGGCGAGCCGCCCGTTTGACAAAGACCGCAACGGGATTGTGGTGAGCGAGGGCGGATGTATCTTTGTGCTGGAGCGACTGGATTCTGCCCTGTCCCGTGGCGCTAGAATATACGGTGAAATTGCGGGGTATGCGATGAATTCGGATGCCAAGGATCATGTGTTGCCAGATGCAAACCAGCAGATGCTGTGCATGCGCAAATGCCTCGCGAACGCTGGCATGCGGGCGGAGGACATTGATTTGGTGAATACCCACGCAACCTCCACTCCGGCTGGCGATGTGCAGGAATGTCAGGCGGTGCGAAGCGTGTTTGGATCATCGGACTGCACTTACATTAACAACACCAAGAGTTATATTGGGCACGCCATGGGTGCGGCCGGTGCATTGGAATTGGCCGGTAACCTGCCTTCTTTTGAGGATGGCATGATCCATCCGAGTATCAATGTGGATCATCTCGATCCGGAGTGCGAGCTGCCTCGTTTGATCATTAATCGCCCGCAAAAGGCGAACGAAGGGGTGCGCACGATTTTCAACAATTCATTCGGAATGCTTGGGATAAATTCGGCTCTGATCGTGAAGAAGTTTGACAAGCCATGAATCAGGGGAGAGAGATGGTGATTTATCCGATCGAGATGACTGCTGACGAAGTAAAACAAGTGATATTGGACATCATCCGGGAGATCGCTCCCGATGAAGATCTTAGCAATGTGAAGCCTGACGTGCGTTTGAGGGACCAGCTTGACCTCGATTCCATGGATTTTCTGGATATTGTCATGGAGTTGCGTAAGAAGCATGGTATTGATGTTCCGGAGAACGATTACCAGAAACTGGCCTCGCTGGACAGTTGCGCCGAGTATTTGGGACCCAAGTTCCGCGACAAAGTTGCCTGACTCCCGGATGGGTCTGTGCAATACAGGTTCATTTCCGAGCGGGTTTAGCCAGGCGATTTCGCTTGGTGATCGATTGGCGGTTTTGAGAACCTCCGGTTTTCGGCATGGCTTCTGAATCGTCCAGTCCAACGTATGATGCGGTTATCATTGGTGCCGGCATGTCCGGCATAGCCGCGGCAATTCGTCTTGGAATGTACGGATTGAAGGTCCTTCTCGTGGAACGCCACGAGGCGCCGGGCGGATTGAATAGTTTCTACCGGAAACAGCGTGTGGCATTTGATGTGGGGCTTCATGCCCTAACCAATTTTGTCCCCGAAGGCGCTAAGGGTGCTCCGCTTCAGAAGGTCTTCCGTCAGTTGAGGATCCAGCGTGCGGATTTCGATTTGGCAGAGCAGACGGGGTCTTCGATTCGGTTTCCGGGACGAACCTTGCGATTCAATAATCAGTTCGAGTTTTTCCGCGACGAGGTGATCCGTGAGTTTCCCCATGAACAGGAGCATTTCGACGCATTTGTGCGGTTTGTCAGAGATTATCACGCGGTTAGTCTGGACCCGGATGTCGGTTCAGCACGCGAGGAAATGGCTCGCTTTATTCGGGATCGGGATCTTGTCGAGATGTTGCTCTGCCCTCTGATGTATTACGGCAGCGCCCGCGAGCATGACATGGATTTCGGGCAATGTGTGGTGTTGTTCCAGGCCCTCTTTCTGGAAGGGTTCTCAAGGCC
>JAFGAQ010000276.1 GCA_016933595.1 Opitutales bacterium
ATCTGCTGGTCAGCCGTTGGAGCAAGGACAACCGAGAGCCAGATCCACCGGCAAATGGCTTCCGGGCTTTCCATGCCATTGGGTTTCAAAAACACCACATCTGGAAATGTGGAAGCCGCAATTAATGCGATCAAAGCCGCCTCTCAACCCATGACCTTCATGGGCATCAATGTGGCCGGTCAGGCATCGGAGATCTCCACAGGTGGAAACCCCCACTGTCACATCATCCTCCGGGGAGGAGATGCAGGACCCAACTACAGCCAATCGGACGTGAAGAACTGCCTCGATAAATTGTCAGCCAACAGGCTCCCCGCATCCGTCACCATCGACTGCAGCCATGCCAACAGCGGAAAAGAAGCAGAAGCGCAGCCACACGTTTTCAGAGAGGTCCTTGCCATGAAAAGCTCAGGGCTCAGCGCCATCAAAGCACTCATGCTTGAAAGTAACATCTGCGAAGGAAGCCAAAACCTCCCCCGCCCTCCTTCGACGCTCCGCTACGGAGTATCCATTACCGATGCATGCCTCGGCTGGGAGAAAACCGAAGAACTGCTGACTGAGGCCTATTCATTGCTTGGCTGAGACTATCCCTGCACATTGAATTTGTTTTCAAGGCTCGGGGATCGTCTGATTTGTCGTGGATGGGCGAACAAATCCGGAGTCCGGTTATTCCTCAAAACCCAACCCATACCGCAATTCTGACAGCTGTCACTTCGAAGCCGTCGCTTCCCGCGAAAATCCCGTTAAAACGAAAGAATTTCGTCTACAGGCGTTCGGTTTTTGTTGGCAACCGCTAAACGATCTATCTAGCTTCGCGGCGTATGAAGAAACCCATCCGCGTAACAGTTACAGGCGCCGCCGGTCAAATCGGCTACTCATTGCTCTTCCGTATCGCTTCGGGAAGCATGTTTGGTCCCGACCAGCCGGTTGCACTGAACCTTCTCGAAATTCCTCCCGCAATGGATGCCCTCAAGGGCGTTGTCATGGAGCTCGAAGATTGTGCGTTTCCGCTGCTCACGGATATCGTGGCCACCAGCGACCTCAATGAAGGCTTCAAAGACACGAATTGGGCACTTCTCGTGGGAAGCGTTCCCCGCAAGGCCGGAATGGAACGAAACGATCTACTCGGCATTAACGGCAAGATCTTCACCGGCCAAGGGCAAGCAATTGAAAAGAACGCCGCAGCCGATGTACGCATTCTGGTCGTCGGGAATCCTTGCAACACGAACTGCCTCATCGCCATGAATAACGCGCGGGGGATTCCATCCGAGCGTTGGTTTGCAATGACCCGCCTGGATGAAAACCGGGCCAAGGCGCAATTGGCACAGAAGGC
>JAFGAQ010000277.1 GCA_016933595.1 Opitutales bacterium
CTCCCCAAGAAAAACTGCCCCAGCGCCGCCCGGAATACCGCATCAGGACCGAATACCCGATTCCTCTCCCAATGGTTCTTATTGAGCATGCGTAGGTCTATCACATCACAGAACATGGTAATCACTTATGGGCTGTACCCTGCGAATTGCTTCGACAGCCGCGTTTTCGGTGTTCGTTCAAACAAACGGTTGGGTCTATTGAAGCATTGGCGGACATACGTATAAACCAAATGTTATATTGGTATTAGGCCATGGTCAGATGTGATGTTTTATTCATCTGTCTATTCTTGGGCGTTTTTTGTTCCTTGGCTCCATAAACCAGTGGTATTACCGCTATGGGGAACGTGATCGTGGTAGCGGGAATTCCTGGTATTCGGGCAGGTGAAACTGGATGTTGAAGCGTTCCGTTCTCCTGCGGAGGAGCCCCTGTCAATTTGGCTCGTATTGCGCATGCCGCTCTGTTTTATTTGGGGCTTGAGGCTGCTTTGTTGCGGGCGTTGGTGCCTGAGAATCGAGAACTCGAAAGTCCCTGTTACACAGTTAGATATGATCCGGTTTCCCTTGGTGCGTCTAGGCGTGGTGGTGGTGTGGGCGTGCGCAGGGTTCTCTGTGCTCGATGCCACCACATATTATGTGGATCCGGCGGGATCGGACTCCAATACGGGAACCGGTCCAACCCAGGCATGGCAGACGCTCCAGAAGGCGATGGGTCCGGATGTGAAGGCCGGTGATCAGGTGTTATTCAAAAGGGGCGGTGAATGGAGGGGGCAGCTTGTGGTGCCCCAAAGCAGTGTGGTCTACGGGGCCTATGGAACGGGAAGCAAGCCGGTGATCAATTCATCCCGGATTGTAAGCGGATGGACGCGGCATTCGGGATCCATCTACAAGGCAGTGGTTCCTTTTGAGGTGAAGACCGTCTATCGCGATGGAGTTTTTCAGGAGCTTGCATCCTGGCCAAATGACACATGGTTGTCGGTGAGCGAGGCATCGACTGCCAATGACCATATGATTGACGCTGACCTGTTGGTTCCGCATGACGTGGTAGGAGCCGGAGTTGTGGTTCGGTCCTTTGACTGGTTTATCCAAAACAGCACGGTAACGTCCCTGAGCGGAAGTCGAATCAATCTGGTGGCCAAGGATTATGTGCCGACCGAGAAATCGATTTACTACTTCAACAATAAGCTTTGGATGCTGGATCGTCCGGGTGAGTGGTACTACGATTTGCCCACGAAAACCCTGTATGTCTGGCTGGATACGGGAGATTCCCCCGCATCGCATCGGATTGAGGTATCCGAATTGGATGACGGCATGCTGATCACCGGTTGCAGTAACGTGACGGTTGAGAACCTTGCATTTGTGCAATCCAGACTGCACGGTGTGAGATTGAATGGAACGAACCGCGCCCTTACCTTGAAGGGCCTTGAGGTCAGTTCCGCCCGGACGCATGGAATCTATACGGAGAACCAGATCTCGGATTCTGTCATTGAGGATTGTGTGATCTCCAAATGTGCGGGGACTGGTATCCGCTTCAACGGCACGACAAATTGCACCATCCGCAACAACGTGGTCCGTGACATTGGGATGGAGGGAAGTCGCTCCACCATGCACAGCACTGCGGCGATTTATGTGAGTTCGGGGAGCAAGGGCGCGGTTATTTCCGGTAACCGGGTATCCCGCACATCGTATATTGGCATCCGCTCGGATTCTGGAAGCAAAATCCAAAACAATATGGTGGATCAGACGATGTTGCGCGAAAACGACGGGGGTGGCATCTACGTGTGGGGTGAGAATGTGACGGGATGCCAGATCGTCGGCAATATCGTCACAAATGTCATGGGAAATCCCCGCCCCGGTGGGGGCCCATGGGCGCACGGACTGTATCTGGACGACAAATCCAATGGGGTGACGATGACCGGCAACACGGTCGTGAATGCGGTTGCCGGGATGATGCTTCACAACACCTACAATGATGGTATCACGGGAAACACGATCTATCAGGCGCGGTATTGTTCGTTTGTTGTGCAGGAAGACCGGATTGTGAATATTCCGGGCTACATCCATGACCTGACGATTCAGGACAATATATTTGTCGGGAGTGCCGTCGGTGAGCCGTTGGTGAGGTTGTGGGGATACTTGGGCTCCATTGCGTTCGGATCGTTTGACGACAACCACTACTTCAATGTCCCGGGTCCGCTTGTGGGGCGGGTGTCGCTTCCAGGGAGCGAGCATGCGCTACTCTTCGACCAGTGGAAAGCCTTTACCGGGCAGGATTCCCATTCTGTGGATGTGGGCCGCTACTTTCGCTATGAGTTGTTTTCAGCCGAGCATGAGGGGCCTAACTTGATCACCAACCCCACCTTTGATTCCGATATCAACGGATGGAGCCGCTGGTCTTCAGGTGGCTTGACCACGATCAACTGGGAATCGGCAGGTGGCATGGATGGAGGCTCGATCCGGACGTTGAACCCGGACACTGCCGGAGTGGATGGACAGACGATTTCCAACACGTTTCCGATCGAGCAGGGTGTGACCTACTGCCTGACAGCGGAATTGAGTGCTCCTGTTTTGACCACGGTGAAACTGGTGGTTCGGCTGAATTCCGCTCCCTATGAAACATATGGTTCTCTGGACTGTTTTGTGACACCCGTGCGGAAGACCTACCGGATGTATTTCAGGGCACCAAAGGATGTTCCCAACGCCCGATTCAACACCCATGTCAAGGGTCCGGCCGAATTCCAGATGGACAATCTGATTCTCACCAGAGCCAGTGTAACCGTGAATGATCCGGCAACAGGCACCCGAATCCTCATCAATGATGAACCCGTGTCCCGTGTTATGACTCTTGGGGAGGGGATATACTGCAACATTGAAGGCTTGCCGGTTTCGGGTTCGCTTGTGTTGGAGCCATATGCCTCGATGGTTTTGTTGCGTTCTTATGGGAACGGTGACTGTGATTGTAACAACTGGGAGACCTCGTCGACTGCGCCGGAGGAATGTGCGCCCGGGCAGAGCGGTAACAACTACGGATCGGTTCCGTCCGATTCGGTTGCTCCGACCAAGCCGGTGAATGTGGTCTGGAGTGCGGTTTCGGCGGCTTCCATCAGCCTCAGCTGGACTGCCTCCACAGACCCTTCGACAAGCTCAGGGCAGGCTCCTTCGACAGACTCAGGGCAAGCTCCTTCGACAAGCTCAGGGCAAGCTCCTTCGACAAGCTCAGGGCAAGGAAGTGGAGTGGCCGGTTACCGAATCTACCGAAATGGGGTGGAGGTCGGGATTTCTCCGACCACCAGCTACAG
>JAFGAQ010000033.1 GCA_016933595.1 Opitutales bacterium
CCCCAAAGCTGAGTGATGATTTCTTGGATATATGTGGTAATACTAGGGATATCCAGTGTTGTAGGGGAGATCCCCCCCGGTTGTGTCGCCGATGAGGTGGCGCGGCCGGGCGGGGATCCGTGCTCCCGCAACCTTTTCAGCGAGTGGCTGGGGAAGACGGATTCCGAGATTGATGCCCGTATCCAGGGTGCCTTTCAGCAATTGTTTTATGGTGACGACGCAAATGAGCGTCTTTACTATCCGGTCGGAGAGGACATGGCCTACATCTGGGATGTGGCCAGCAATGACGTCCGTTCTGAGGGAATGTCCTACGGGATGATGATTGCGGTCCAGATGGACCGAAAGGAAGAGTTTGACCGGCTTTGGAAGTGGGCGTGGACCTACATGCGGCATGCGGATGGTCCGCGAAAGGGATATTTCGCATGGCAATGTGCCACGGATGGATCGCAAATCGATCCGGGTTCGGCTTCCGACGGTGAGCTTTGGATTGCGATGTCGCTTTTCCTCGCATCCGGCAGATGGGGCGATGGAGACGGCATCTTTGATTACCGTGCGGAGGCGAATGCCATTCTGAAGGCGATGCTCAATGCGGATCGCTCGCATGATGACATCAGCAGTATGTTTGACCTGAATCGTAAGGTGATTCGTTTTGTGCCCCTGGAGTCGTGGGCCGGGGTGACTGATCCCTCCTACCACGTGCCTTCGTTTTTGGAATGCTTTGCCCAGTGGGCGGACGAGGACCGCACGTTCTGGGCGGGAGCGGCTGACGCCGCGCGTGAGATGCTGCGTAAGTCGGCGCATCCCGAAACCGGGCTCATGCCGGACTATTCCGATTTCGAGGGTAAACCCTATGTGTTGGGTGGACACGAGGATTTCCGTTTTGATGCATGGCGTACGATGGCCAATGTGGCCATGGACCATGTGTGGTTTGGAAAGGATCCATGGCAAGTGGAGCAGAGCGCACGCGTGCTGGGCTTTCTCGGATCATTTGGTCCGCAGCTTCCGAATCAGTTTACCGTCGATGGAAAACCATTGAGCGAGCAGCCTTCGCCCGGACTCTTTGCGATGGCTGCGGTGGGTGCCCAGGCGGTGGATCGTGAGACAGGCTTGCCATTTGTGCAGTATTTGTGGGAGGCTCCCACTCCGACAGGACTTTATCGCTATTACGATGGTCTGCTTGTTCTGATGGGATTGATTCACGTGTCGGGAGATTTCTGTGTTTACGCTCCGGATCAGGATGAGGAGGCTTCGTGCTGTTCCACTCAACCCTGATCCCTAGGCGTCCATGAAACTCAATCCGTTTGTTCACCATAAACCCATCTTTCCTACCGTTTACCCTCTGCGGTCTGGAATGGTTTGCCGTTTCCTGACCCAGTTAACATGCCTCCTCGCGGTGGTCGTGTGTGGTTTGGGTTGCGGAGTTTTGCGTGCGGATGACGGTTACCGCGCATGGTTGCGCTATGATCCGCTGGACCAACTATCGCAAAGGCAGGCATGGACTGCTGTCGCGAGCGGATATATCTGCCGAGAGGATGATCCGTCGGTCCAGGTGGCGTTGGAGGAGTTGATGAGCGGATTGGGTGGGCTGCTCGGAATTGAACCTGAGGTGCGTCCGGAAGTGTCAGGTTCGGGTGGGGTCCTGATTGGCACCATTGACGGCAACCCGGAGATCGCGGTTCGTTTGCGTCCGGATGATGCGGATCAGATTGGCTCCGAAGGCTACGTGGTCCGGACCTATGCAAACGGGAATGGAAAGCCCTTGGTGATGGTTGCCGCCCGCTCGGGGATTGGTGTGCTGTATGGCGTGTTTGATTTGCTTCGTCAGGTTCAGACCGGGGTGTATCCCTACGGGCTCGACAGGGTCGACCAGCCGAAGATCGGTTTGCGTATGCTCAACCATTGGGACAACCTCAACCGGACGGTTGAGCGAGGCTACGCAGGGTTTTCGCTGTGGGAATGGTTCGAGCTGCCTGACTACATCAGTCCGCGTTACCGTGACTATGCCAGATTGTGTGCATCGGTGGGTATCAATGCCAGCGTCCTGACCAACGTGAATGCAAACGCGGTGATTTTGACGGAACCCTATCTCGAGAAGGTGGCAGCCTTGGCGGACGTGTTCCGTCCATACGGGGTGAGGGTGTATCTCACGGCCCGTTTCAGTGCGCCGATGGAAATCGGAGGGCTCGAGACGGCCGACCCCTTGGATCCTCAGGTTGCCGGGTGGTGGAAGCAGAAGGTCGAGGAGATCTATCGGCATGTGCCGGATTTTGGCGGTTTTTTGGTGAAAGCGAATTCGGAAGGGCAGCCGGGGCCGCAGGACTATGGGCGGTCTCATGCGGATGGTGCCAATATGATGGCAGATGCACTGGCTCCATACGGTGGGACCGTGATGTGGCGCGCGTTTGTCTATGCGGCCGAGGTCGAGATGGACCGCGCCATGCAAGCATACGCCGAGTTTCAGCCCCTGGATGGCACCTTTCGTCCGAATGTATTTGTTCAGATCAAGAATGGGGCGATTGATTTCATGCCGACTGAGCCCTTTCACCCCTTGTTTGGGGCTATGCCAAAGACCCGGCAGACGTTGGAGTTGCAGATCACGCAGGAATACCTTGGAGCCTCCATTCATCTCGCCTACCTTGCTCCGATGTGGAAGCAATGCCTTGATGCGGATACCCGGATGGCGGGCGCGGGGACCACAGTCGCAAAGGTGATTGCCGGAAGCAACAGTGCTGATGGATACTTGCCCGGCGCGATTGCGGGCGTAGCGAACACCGGCACAAACCGCAATTGGACCGGGCACCCCTTGGCCGCTGCCAACTGGTATGCTTTCGGGCGCTTGGCCTGGAATCCGGACCTGAGTCCGGAGTCGGTCGCCGAGGAATGGGTACGCATGACCTTTTCGAATGATGCCAGCGTTGTGGAGTCTTTGCGGCAGATGCTGATGGAATCCCATCCGGCCGTGGTCGACTACATGATGCCGTTAGGCTTGCATCACATCATGGCATGGGATCACCACTACGGACCGGGCCCTTGGATTGATCAGGGCCGCCCGGATTGGACCGCCGTCTACTATCACAAGGCGGACAAGGATGGCATCGGATTTGACCGGACGGCTTCCGGTTCGGGTGCGGTGCAGCAGTATCATCCGGATGTGGCGGGTCTGTTCGCGGATGCCAACGCTTGCCCCGATCGATACCTGCTCTGGTTTCACCATATGCCCTGGGATCATCCGATGCCATCGGGGAACAATCTCTGGGATGAGATTTGCCTGCGTTACCAGCGCGGTGTGGATACGGTCGGATCGTGGTTGGAAGTGTGGAGCGGGTTGAAAGATAGCATGGATGCGCAGCGCCACGATCACGTCATGCGGTTGTTGACCCGGCAAGAGCGGGAGTCCCGTTGGTGGAGGGATGCCTGCTTGTCCTATTTTCAGACTTTCTCGAACCGGCCGCTGCCGGAGGGCGTCGGAGTTCCTGAGCATGACCTCGAGTATTATCGCAACCTGAGGTTGCGGTATGTGCCCGGCACCCCGAGTGAACAATAATCAGGTTTTCCCCGTTCAACAGGATTCGGTCGTGACAATACGCTCCGAATGCCTGTATGCATGGATCACTGTTTGAAACGTCTTGGATATGAAGATTGGACTGGGATTGTATCGTCACATGCTGACACCGGATAACTTCCGGTTTGCGAAACAGGCGGGGGCCACCCACATCGTGGCCCACCTCGTCGACTATTTTAAAGGAGGTGGAGGCCATTCCGCTTCCGATGACCAGCCGATGGGAACGGATCGCGGATGGGGGTTGGCGGGTGATCCAACGGCCTTGTGGACCGAGGCCGGGCTGGTTCAGTTGCGTAAGGATGTCGAGGCGGAGGGCCTCAAGCTTGAGGCGATCGAGAATTTTGATCCCGCGCATTGGCATGATATTCTACTGGATGGTCCCTTGCGTGCGAAGCACATCGAGAATGTGAAAACCATTATCCGCCGGATGGGCGCAGCCGGAATTCCTATCATGGGATACAACTTCAGTTTGGCAGGAGTCGCCGGTCGGGTGACTTTGCCTGGAGGAAGAGGCGGTGCCCCGATGGTTGGAACGGATGGTCCATACGATTTGCCAATGCCAAACGGGATGGTCTGGAACATGGTCTATGACCCCGATGCTCCGGCTGGCACCGTTCCCACCATCACTCACGAGGAATTGTGGAGGCGCTTGACCCGCTTCCTCGAGGAAATCCTTCCCGTGGCGGAGGCGAGTGGTGTGCAAATGGCGGCGCATCCGGATGATCCTCCGATGCCGTATGTTCGAGGCCAACCCCGCCTGGTCTATCAGCCGCAGATGTATCAACGTCTTTTGGATGTGGTTCCGAGCCCGAACAACAAACTGGAGTTCTGTGTGGGCTCTCTGGCCGAAATGACAGAAGGCGATATCTACGAGACCGTTGACCAATACAGCCGTCAAGGTGCGCTCGGATACGTTCACCTTCGCAATATCAAGGGAAAGGCCCCTCACTACCGTGAGACTTTCATTGATGAAGGCGATGTGGACGTCTTGAAGGTATTGCGCATCCTCAAAGACAACGGATTTGACGGCGTTGTGATTCCGGACCACGCCCCGCAGATGAGCTGCGATGCCCCGTGGCACTCGGGCATGGCTTATGCCATGGGCTTCCTTAAAGCTGGCATGATGTCGCTCGGAATTCGCTAGATTGTAGCGTGTGTCTCGCTGCTTGCGGATCTCTGTGAAATGCTTTTGATCGTGCCTGGCATTGTGCCGGGGGTATCTTTCATCTGACGGACGCAACGAGGTGGTGAATGTTTTGCGGATTGTAATCCATTCAAATCCGTGCCATGAGTCGGGGATCCTCAACCCCGATTCTCGCGATGGATTTTGAAGTCTTTGC
>JAFGAQ010000278.1 GCA_016933595.1 Opitutales bacterium
AGCCATCCCCCACCAGCAGCCCAATCGCGCGGCGGATGAGCGGGGACGCTCATCCCTACCCACAACGGAACATCCCCATAGTAGCGGGAGCATCCTTGCTCGCGGTCTGTGTTCCAGACGACGTCCCACGAATATGGCGAACATTACCTCCCACTTAAAAGACGCCGACGGATCTCGATCACGAAGGCCCCCGAGTTCGAAGAGGGCTGCGGCTGAAGCCGAAACCTCCGGGGCACCAGCCTCCCCCTACTTTAAAAAGGGCAACGGGATCTTCCCCCGCGTTGGAGATCCACCGACAATCGCCACCTCCAAGATCGCAGAGACCGGGGTCGGAAAATTCGGGGGCTGACAAAAGCCTTACAAAGTGCTTACTGAGACCTGACCCATTTCCGTTCAGGATGCGCTAGATTAAGGGTAACAATAACCTATGTCACCCATATGAAACAACATCCATTCCAATCCATCCATGCACTCGCATGCCGACTCCTTGCCCTAAGTCTGGCAGGAGCCTCCACGCTGTTCGCTGGCGAAATCCAGTCACTGAAGCTCGGTATCGACTCGGAAAGTGCCTACTTACCCGACTACGAATCCAACGTGACCTACCTGAAGGTTGACCTTGACGCACTCAAGCGTCCCCTCGATGAAAACCGGGTTCCGCTCAACATTGCCTTGGTCATCGACAAATCCGGTTCAATGCAGGGCCAAAAACTCGAAGATGCGAAAAACAGTGCCATCCTGTTTGTCGAAAGACTGTCTCCGGATGATATCGTGTCGGTGGTCACTTACAGTTCCTCGGTCCAGGTCCTCATTCCAGCGACCAAGGTATCCGACCGCGAAAGCCTCATCCGGAGAATCCGCCAGATCCAAAGCGATGGAAACACCGCCCTGTTTGCCGGCGTGAGCAAGGGAGCCGCGGAGGTCCGGAAATTCGCTGAAGAGAACCGGATCAACCGGATCATCCTGCTATCGGACGGGCTGGCCAACGTTGGGCCCAGCACACCGGGCGAACTCGGACAGCTGGGGCGCTCCCTCATGAGAGAGGGGATGTCGGTCTCCACGATGGGCATCGGCTACGGATACAACGAGGATCTCATGGCACGCCTCGCCTACAACAGCGATGGCAACCATCTATTCGTCGAAGACTCCGAGCAGCTTGCACAGGTCTTTGAGCAGGAGCTCAATGAGCTGTTTGGCATACACGCGAAAAGCATCCGCCTCACCATCCGCTGCAGCGATGACCTCAAAATATTGCGCATACTCGGGCAGGACGGCGAGATCCGCGGTCAACAGGCCGATGTTTACCTGAATCAGGTATCGGCCGGTCAAAACAAATACGTTCTGGTCGAAGTGCAGAATCTGCTGAATAAGGGATCTCTCGAGGCGCTGACCGAGGTCGACCTCGAATACTATGATCCGCTGTCCGCACGCACCTTCAAAGACTCCCGGCAACTGACCATTACCCGCACTTCCGACCGGGACAAGGTAGCGGAGTCCATCCGGCCATCCGTCGTCGAAGCCGCCACAATCCAGCTCGCTGCGATCAACACCGAGGAAGCCATCAAACTCAGGGATGAAGGACAAATCGAACTCGCCCGGAAAAAATTCGAGGACAACGCAACGCTCTATGAACAGGCCCTTCAATACGTGGACTCCGATACCGTCGTCAAAGGGGCAGCCGCCAATCGCTCGGATGCCGAGTCCGTCAGTGACGACAGCAACTGGGCCCGCAACCGCAAGCAACTCCGCGAGGAACAGATCTACCTGCAGAAAAGCCAGGAGAATGTATCTTCTTCCAACCGCTACAAAAAGAAGTAGCGCTTTCCAATCCTGAATGGCTACCAGTAGCCTCCAACCCCATCTGTCTTGAAAAAAACCCTCATCCTGGCGTTTCTGCTCATCATCATCCTACCGATCCTGCTGCTGTTATGGATCGGCTGGATCAGCATCCGCGGTGAGCAGGAACGTTTCACCGATCAGATCATGACGATCCAGCAGGAGAGACTGCTGGATCACGTGGAAAAGATGGAACTATGGAAAGCCGATCTTGAACACGAGCTGGCGTCATGGCTCACCTCGCTTCAATCGCAC
>JAFGAQ010000279.1 GCA_016933595.1 Opitutales bacterium
GAGCTGATCGGAGCCAAACGGGAGGCCATTGAAAAAGGAGAGGACCGCGAGCTGTTCAAGCAGGCGATGATCAAGATCGGGCTTGATGTGGCGCGTTCCCATCGGGTGAATTCCCTCGAGAAGGCGAGGGAAGCGGCTTATGACCTTGGCTTGTTCCCTTTGATTATCCGGCCGAGTTATACCCTGGGAGGTGCTGGAGGTGGCATCGCCTACAACAAGGAAGAGTATGAATCGATGATTCAGCGGGGACTCGACATCTCCCCCGTTCACGAAGTTCTGGTGGAAGAGTGCCTGGTTGGGTGGAAGGAATACGAAATGGAGGTCATGCGCGACTGCAAGGATCAGTGCGTGGTGATTTGCTCGATTGAAAACTTTGATCCGATGGGGGTTCATACGGGAGACTCCATCACGGTAGCTCCGGCCATGACCCTTACTGACAAGGAATATCAGATGATGCGTGACGCATCCTTTGCGTGTATCCGGGAGGTGGGGGTTGAGACCGGAGGGAGTAACATCCAGTTTGCGGTGAACCCGAAAAACGGCCGGATGGTGGTCATCGAGATGAATCCGCGTGTATCGCGGAGCTCGGCTTTGGCTTCGAAGGCAACCGGGTTCCCGATTGCCAAGATTGCCGCGAAACTTGCGGTCGGGTATTCGCTTGATGAACTCAAGAACGACATCACCCGCGAGACTCCGACGTGTTTCGAGCCGACCATTGACTATGTGGTGACCAAGGTTCCCCGATTCACGTTCGAGAAATTCCCGGGCGCGGATCCGATCCTTACGTCAAGCATGAAGTCGGTGGGTGAGGCTATGGCAATTGGTCGGACCTTCAAGGAGTCGCTTCAGAAGGCGTTACGTTCACTGGAGACCCGTGCATGGGGATTCGGGGCTGGTGGCGCGTTTGGCGATCGTGAACCGAGGGAGTTGAGCGAGATCAAATCGAAGTTGAGCACGCCCCGTGCGGAGCGGATCTTCTACATCCGCTATGGTTTCCTTGCGGGCATGACAGTGGATGAGATCCATCAGATTACGGCGATTGACCCATGGTTTCTCCATCAGTTGAAGGAGTTGGTCGATATTGAAAACCAGCTTTGCACTCACACGATCAACAGTCTGGATGCCCCGATTCTGAAAAGCGCCAAGGAAGCGGGCTTCACCGATACTCAGATCGCTCATCTGGTGGGTTCGCGTCGCCAGAAGATCCGGAAGTTGAGGGAAAGCCATGGCATCTTCACGACCTTTCGCTTGGTGGACACTTGTGCGGCGGAATTTGAGGCCTACACGCCTTACTACTATTCATCGTACGGGGATGAGAACGAAATCCAGCCCTCCACAAAAAAGAAGATCATGATTCTGGGCGGTGGCCCGAACCGTATCGGGCAGGGCATCGAATTTGACTATTGCTGCGTGCATGCCTCGTTCGCGCTGCGCGAGATGGGATACGAGTCGATTATGGTGAATTCGAATCCCGAAACGGTATCCACTGACTACGATACTTCGGATAAGCTCTTCTTTGAGCCGCTGACGCTCGAAGATGTGCTGGAAATCTATTCGCAGGAAAAATGCGATGGCGTGATTGTCCAGTTTGGCGGACAGACCCCACTGAACCTTGCATCGGAGCTATCGGAGTATGGGATCAACATTATCGGAACTTCCCATGAGTCGATTGAAAAGGCAGAGGACCGCGAGTTCTTCAAGAATGTGTTGGAAAAGATCGGATTGAAGCAGCCGGTCAACCGTACCGCGCGCAGTCCAGAAGAAGCCTATGAGATGGCCGGAGCAATCGGATTTCCGATCCTGCTGAGACCGTCGTTTGTTCTCGGTGGCCGCGGGATGTTCATTGTTTACGACATGGACGAACTCAAGCGGGTGGTGCGCGAGGCCTTCGATGTGGCACCCGGTAAGCCCGTGTTGCTCGATAAGTTCCTTGAGGATGCGATTGAGCTCGACGTGGATTGTATTTCGGATGGCGAGACGGTGGTGATCGGTGGCATGTTGGAGCACATCGAGTTTGCGGGTGTGCACTCCGGGGATGCTGCGATGGTGTTGCCCCCGCACACGCTTGGAAAGGCGATGCTCGACAAAGTGCGTGAGGCAACCTATGCGCTCGCCAAGGAGCTCAAAATCATTGGCTTGATGAATATCCAATACGCGATCAAGGATGGAGAGCTTTACATTTTGGAAGCCAATCCGCGGGCATCCCGTACGATTCCATTTGTGAGCAAAGCGATTGGGGTTCCGCTCGCGAAGCTCGCTGCCAAGGTCATGGTTGGAAAGACCCTCAAGGAGCTTGGATTCACAAAGGAAGTGATCCCATCGTATTTCTCGGTGAAGGAATCCGTGTTTCCTTTTGTCCGGTTCCCGAACAGTCCGATTACGCTTTCACCGGAAATGCGCAGCACCGGAGAGGTTATGGGGCAAGCCTTTGACATCGGTATGGCTTTTGCGAAATCCCAGATGGCGGCACAGCCCGCAATTCCGCTGTCCGGCAACGTGTTTATTTCGGTCAAGGATGCGGACAAAGCTGCCGCATGTCGTCTGGCGCGGTCCTTTGACGAGTTGGGCTTTACCCTTTGTGCGACCGAGGGCACGGCTATGGCGATTCAGGAGGCTGGGATTCCGGTGAACCGGGTCTTCAAATTGAGCGAAGGGGGGCGGCCCAATATCGTGGACATCATCAAGAACGGGCAGGTCCAGTTGATTGTGAATTGCCCGAAGGGGATGATTCCTCGCAAGGATGATGACGCGATCCGGCGGGAGGCGGTTAACCGCAGTATTTGCATCATGACCACTCTGACGAGTGCGTTTGCCGCAGTGGACGGCATTCGCGCGATGCGGAC
>JAFGAQ010000280.1 GCA_016933595.1 Opitutales bacterium
ACGCCCTCCGTCAGTAAGCGAAGGCAAACACCGCCCGTCGGCCCTCGGGTGAACCGGTAAAGATGCAAGGACCTTTGTCCTCACTTCCCTCCATCGGGAGGCAGCGAACGGTAACCTTGAAGTCCTTCTTGATCGATTCCTCAAGGTCGGGATTACCAGCCCAGAAGCCCAACCCGAAACCCGTTTCCGACGACTCCTGGTTCATGCTGCCAAAGTAGTCGACAAACGCATCGCGGGACGTCAGCTCACGGGTTCTCGAAGTCCGGAAATCCATGGCACGTTGCAAGAGGCCCGACTGGATCTCGTCCAGAAGTGCGGGAAGCGTTTGCACAAACTCGTTGCGACTGATCCCTTTCTTGTCCTTGGGCGTACGGTCACGGCGCCCGAGGAAAACCGAATCATTGGCAATATCACGCGGTCCGATTTCGAGCCGGACGGGCACTCCCTTCTTAATCCAGCCCCAAACCTTATCACCACCCCGCATATCCCGGGTATCCACCTGAACCCGCAACGGATCGCCCTTCCAATTCAACAATCGTAGGGATTCACCCAGACGTTCACAATACTCCATCACCTCAGCCCGCTTGTCCTCGTTCGGAATCACCGGCAGAATCACGACCTGCACAGGAGCCAACCGTGGCGGCAATACCAACCCGTCATCATCCGAATGCGTCATGATCAAGCCACCGACGAGACGCGTGCTCACGCCCCATGAAGTGGTCCATGCATACTCTTCACGCCCTTCCTGACTCAGGTAGCGGATATTGCAGCTCTTTGCGAAATTCTGACCCAGGAAATGGGAAGTTCCCGCCTGCAACGCCTTACCGTCCTGCATCATGGCTTCGATGCTGTAGGTATTCACGGCCCCGGGGAAACGCTCACCTTCGGTCTTTTCACCTTTAATAACGGGCATCGCCATGCTCTGCTGGGCAAATTCCTCGTATACGTTGAGCATCCTCAGGGTTTCTTCCACCGCCTCATCCGAAGTGGCATGGACCGTATGCCCTTCCTGCCACAGGAATTCAGTCGTGCGCAAGAAGATCCGGGTCCGCATCTCCCATCTGACCACATTGGCCCATTGATTGATCAAGAGGGGCAGATCCCGGTAGCTCTGCACCCAATTGCTGTAAACCTCGCCAATGATGGTCTCCGAAGTCGGGCGCACAATCAGGGGCTCCTCCAGCTCTCCACCTGGAATCAGCCCACCCTTTCCGTCAGAAACAAGCCTTGAGTGCGTGACCACGGCGCATTCCTTCGCAAAGCCATCCACATGCTTGGCCTCTTTTTCAATGTAGCTCTTGGGAATGAACAAAGGGAAATACGCATTCTGATGTCCCGTATCCTTGAACATCTTGTCCAGAATCCGCTGCATGTTCTCCCAAATGGCGTAACCCCATGGTTTGATGACCATGCATCCCCGCACGGGAGAATTCTCGGCGAGATCCGCAGCACGGACCACCTGTTGATACCATTGCGGGAAATCCTCCTTGCGGGAGGGCGAAATTGCGTTAACGGGATTTGAAGCCATAGGTCAAAACCCAGAAACCAAACCATTCCGGGCGATTCCCGCAAACAAAATCCGTTACTCAAAGCGCTGCAAAAAACTGCCGGACTGCCTCGCAGATTTCAACAACGGGAGCCAGCTTTCCATTTCCCTCGTAGCCACAAGCAAGCATTCCGCTGTGAGGTTCGATGATCTGGTGCCCCCTTTCCCGCATGACACTAAGGTTATGCCGGGTCGCGGGATGAGCCAGCATCTTGCCGTTCATGGCGGGAGCCAACATCACGGGAGCCTGCGTTGCGAGGTAAACACACGACAAAAGATCCGCAGCCATTCCGCATGCGAACTTTGCGAGTGTATTCGCCGTCAGCGGGGCTACCAGCAGCAAGTCCGCCCGATCGGCCAAACCGATGTGCCCGGGTTCCCAATTTGTCGGCTCCTCCCACATATCCACCGCCACTGGATTGCGCGAGAGCGTCTGCAAAGTCAGAGGCTGGATCAACTTGACCGCATCCGGAGTCATCACCACCCGCACATCCGCGCCCCACTTCACCAACTGACTGGCAATGTCCACCGCCTTATAGGCCGCAATCGATGCACACACGCCCAGCACGATGCATTTTCCCCGAACCGCATCCAATCCCTCTGTTGTGCCCATGATAGGAATAGGCTAGCCCTTACGGCACCACACTGTAAAGCGCAAAGAAACCACCCCA
>JAFGAQ010000281.1 GCA_016933595.1 Opitutales bacterium
CCAAGCCCAGATCCGTCCTCAAAGCTGCCCTTCAACCCCCTCCTAATCTATCGATAATCCCCTTATTCTAGCGCCATTCGAGGAAGAGAGGTAAGGGTTGTCATCACAATTTTCTGTAAGAGCAAAGCGACATTCAAGCATGCGGAAGGGGAGATCGATCTGTTCAGTGATGGCTTTGGTATCACCGTTCGGGAAGTACTACTCAAGGTAGCTGCCTACCTTGGTTATCCTTGATTCCCGGACCTTTTCGTCAAAATTGCACAAACCTCATTTTGCGGCGACAGAGGCACTTGTTGATGGGGGACCAACGCCATATAGTCCATTATATTGACACCATAATATGATTACACTATCATCTGAATGGTTCTGTTTACTGCCTCGTTAACCACCTCCAAAAAGCTATGCTCCTACCAAATAATCACAGTCGAACCCGAATCGCCAGAATCTCACGGTTTTTAACGCTGATTCTCGCTGGTATTGTTGTTTCCACTTCGATACAGGCCAAAAACAGAGAACTCATAGGTTCTGAAACGGCGTTGGTGAAAATCAAACCCGACCTCCGGTTCGTCTCATTCCGAGCCGAGCGCACAGGTATTGATGCGGACGACACCCATCAAATGTTGCTCACCGCATCAATCACCAATACTGGACGGGCTTGTGGCAGTTTTGTCCTGCGAATCGAAAAGTCAGGACGTATCGGTCCATGGACCAGGGTTGCCGAGGTTACAATCGATGGTATCGAGGGAAGAAAACCTGATGCGATGCGTTTGCCCTCTGCTATCAGGACATTTGACGATATTGTTCCACACGGCAGCATCGTGTATTACCGTGCAACTGTCGATTCGCTGGATACGATCGATGAAGCCAGAGAAGACAACAATTATGCAGGATCGTATTATGATGCCTCCGGTTGCCTGGGTGTTGACCTTGAACTATCGAGAATTCAAATGGAGCGAGTCCGAAGTGGCATAGCCTTTCGTGTTTGGATCCGCAATCGATGTCTTGCAGATTGTAACGGAGAAATAGCTTACTCCGTCACACCCATATCTCCGCCCGGAACAAGCATCTCTCAAAGCATGGGGATATCGATTCCCGGCGAAGCAACCATTGGGCCATCAGGGACAATGCTTGTTCCAGGATCAGCAGGGACCGATCTCGTCTATCAGGTGACCATTGGGGCAAGTGGAACGTGTCGGGAATCATCCGAAGCAAACAACACCTACAGGGTGACGCTGAACGCCGACGAAGAGGAAAAAACGGTTGAATGCAGGTATTGGTATGATCCAGGCACCTGATGGGTTCAAAAACTGTAATAAGGGTGCTCGAGGAATGTGGGGTGAGTCCGGATCCTATCACCGCAGACCAATGGTGCTCCAATTCCGTAACATGTGGACAAAATCTCTATCGATCTCCACATCACATCGGGAGCTTCGATACTTCCCGGGAAGACGCTCCTCACACATGCCATATTGGATGATTGGAAACAAAGACAGAAGACCATATGGTCGTTATCGCGATTCCATTTAAATCCGTGGCTTTTTTTCAGGATTACAGTATTTTTAAGACATTCAATCAACTCTTCGTTTCTATGGTGGCTGACTATACTCCCGATACCCATGAGACATGTTCATGCATCCCGACATATTTACCTTCAAACATGTTCTGACATGACCTCAAACCTCTCTGATCACTCGCTCGAAAAACGAATGCATCTGCTCAAACAGACTCCCATCAGGTGGAGGAGCACATTGTCGCTTGTCGCCTTACTCCGGATCGTATTTGCAGCACTTCTAACGTTTCCGGTATTAGCTGCTGATGGCCCTACCCGGCAGGAACTGGATGGAGGAACTCACCGCATCGTCAAATTCGAGCAGAAAGTGGAGCGTATGCGTGGACAACCCATGCGGCTTGGATTTGAGGAGAAAGATGCCCTCCAGAGAATAGAATCGCTGCGGCAGCGATACCCGGACCACCCGGAAGTAATGGCCCTTGTCGAACGCGCCAAGAAAGCCTCATTCGCCAGCATGGGACACACTGCAGAACTGTCGCCCGGCGTTGCCGCCTACCGTCTAAACGAGCAAAAACTCAAGGAAATCTTCGCGACTCGCGCAGCGGAAAAATGGGAGGCGCTGCAAGCGCGGATCGCTTCAACACCAAGCCCCATTGTCACCGCATTCCCCGCACCCTCCGTTGACGACGTGTCCTCTGCGGAGGTTGCGGGACGCTATGTAATCCTCAATGACTTCCATTACCCGGCAAACGAATTCACCGATTTCGGAAACCAGTATGTAGCCGTCGGAACTGGTGCCAGAGGCTACTACTTCGTTCGGCTTTCCCACCGGAACTGGTTCGGGGCATACGAAGCATTCAAGCGATACCGGCGCCTCATCAACCGGGATATTCCCGAAAACCAGGCGTGGACCGTGGTCGGGAAAATCTCGAGCGTGGCACTGCTCGTACCCGACGCAGGAAAGACAAAGATCCGTGCGGCGGTATGGGGGTGGGAGGTTGTCCCTGAAGCCATCTACATCCCGGGATGCACTCTTGCTCAAGCCGATCCTGACATCGAAAATGGCGGAACATTTGCAGCCGAGGAGGTCATGGAGGAAATCAAGGGAGACATGTATACGGTCAAGGCTATTCCCCCTGACGTTTCTCCGGAGCGTCTTGTCGAGATTTTCGCCATCGCCATACAGGAGAAAAACTATCCGCTTTACCTGGACTGTATTGACCCGGCACGCCTGAAAACGCGCACGGCAAGGCAACTTGCCCAATACCACTGGGATCTTCATCAGGAACGCTTTGCAGGGCTCTATGTCGCCATCAGACCCGATCCACCGCGTATCCACACGCTCCGGGGCGTGGATCTCTCTGAGAATTCTGACGATCCGCGTATTACCTTCCTTTCGTCGTCTCAAAAGGAAGTACTGCGGTTGCGTTCCGGCCCCTTGGTGAAAGAGGCCGAGTTGACGACGCGTGCTTTCGATGAGCGCGGTCAGCAGTATGGCTCGCCCAAACCCAGGTATCTCCGCCGCATCGATAGTGGCCAGTGGTACATCGACAACTTCGAACAGCCCTTTTGAGCATGAACCGCAAAACCGTAAAAAAACATACCATGCACCCACCCTCTTTCCTCCTGCCCATGGCCCTCCTGTCGCTGCTCGCGATTATGCCCACCACTCGCGTCAATGCCTGGATTACCACGGATGATCCCGCGAAACTGCTGGCTGATTTGCCTGAACTCGAATCCGGAGCCATCGATATCATATACTCCTTCGTCAGAACAAACTTCAGCGAGAGCATGGGACGTATCCGGAGTTATGCCAGCGAAAGCTTTCCGTACAACGAACTTGAAAGCCGTATTGGTCGCATGGAGGCGGAGTTCCATGGGCTTCAACGGGCCCTCGAGGCGGCCCAAACGCTTGCGGGGCGTCAACACAGCCCCCAGAACGGGCTGCTTCCGGGGGAGTGGGAATTGTGGTTCGTCGGCGTGAACAATCTTCTGGAAGCCAATCTCGACTACGGGAAGGCCTACTGCAAGGCAATGGCTGACATGGACAAGCGTTACCGTGAAATGGAAGAGATAATGGAGAATAACAAGGTCCGACTCGTCGAAATTGAAAACAACCTGAGCTGGGCACACAACAGGATTGCCGATGCGCTGGAATACGGCACGACGCCCAAAAAAGTTCAGGAGTATCTAAAGGAAGAAGACAAGGTTATGAACACCGTTTCGCGCTGTGCAGTCGTGCTGGATTTTATGCAAATCGACGTTCAGGCGATTCTGGAAGACCCCGATGGAGAGCCTTCCGTCTTCAAGGATAAACGCGATGTCCTTTGGAACGGATGGGGTGCCGACATTCGCGATCACCCACAGAAGGATCGTCTGCCAAAATTCGCAGCATTCGACTGGATCTCAGCGTGGAATGGCGTGATGACCAAAAAACACGAGGCGTATCTGGAAATCTATGGGGATTTCGTGAAAGACTCCCGCCCGATTTCATCAGGATCCTTTCTTCAGGACTACGACTACTGGGCCGGTGCTCCTTTCAGTGGGTTGGAAACCCGGGCACGTGACCTTTACGCAAAACTCAAGGCGGTGAAATAGAACTGCAAGTGACACGGGGTTCTTAGCTGCGGTTATCGCAGTCCCGCATTATCCGAAAAAACCAGGTGGATAACCCACACCCATCGAGTTTCCCATTTCTGGTGGATAGTCACTGACGGAGGCCTCATTCATGAGTATTCGCATTCGGACCTTTCTTTGAAATACAGGGGAGGAATTCCGCTTTTGTTTGCCCTGACCACGAAATTGTTGGCACAGGATTCTGTTCCGTTTTCATCCGTCCCCTTCGTCTGTCACATCCCGGATTGTCACTATTTCATGACGGAGGCTTCTGTTGAAACCAGCGGGACATTCTCAATATCATTCCAATCGGCAGGAAAGGCAGCAACAGCCTGATTTGCAGCGCCATCCATGGATCCGTGATCACCTCTCGCTTGTTCCGGATCATCGCCCGGTACAACCGATCCGCCACCCAGTCGGGCTTCTTCGCATGCTTGTATACCCTGCATCCCTCCATGCCGGAGATGGTTCCGAACTCCGTCAACGTGGGCCCAGGAGATCCAACCGTAACGGACACACCGGTTCCCTCACATTCAAGACTCAATGCCAGCGAAAACGAGCGGACAAATGCTTTCGCCGCATAGTACACGGCTTGATCGGGTCCGGGAAGATAGGCTGCAGTCGACGCAATGTTCAGGATCCGACCCTGTCCCCGATCCTGCATCGAGGGCAACACCAGACGAGTGAGGTGCATCAACGCCGTGCAGTTGACATCAAGCATCTGATGCATCCAACCGACCGGCTGTTGAGCAAACAAACCCACACCTCCGAATCCCGCATTGTTGATGAGAATATCAACTGCAATCCCCTTTTGTCGAAGCTCGGCATACGCCAGATCCACTTGATCGGTTCGGGATAGATCCACCTCTCGCGTCAGCACATCGATTCCATACTTCGAGCGCAGCTCGTCGGCAAGCGTATCAAGGCGGGGCTTCCGGCGGGCAAACAACACGAGATCGCCCCCGTTTCGGGCATGGATGCGTGCAAGCGCCTGTCCGATTCCGGACGACGCACCTGTTATGAGTGCTACATTCTGCATATTTGATTGATTAGTCAGTTTATATCGGAATAGTGTGAATCCCCGATGTTATTTCCAAAAGATGGCGGTCACTTCAGAACCAAAACAGCCCGTGCAAACATGGCCCATGCACCTTCACGGGTTTTTGGATCGACTACATGTCCATGTCTTTCCAAAAGATACTCCACAAATCCGGTGATCAATTTATACCCGCTCTGAATGAGCAGATCCGGATCCATGGTCTGAATCGATCCAGCCTTCATCCCATCCACAAAATAAGAGCGCAGTGCTTCTTCTCTCACCCGAATGGCCGCATCCGAATGCACCGCTTCCATGTAAAGGGTATGATGATACTGCTCGATAAACCGGAATTCCAAAGGATAACTCAAGGCCCATTCAACGCTATCTTCCCAAATGCGTCTCAAGGTGTCGGCAACGCCCTTTTTCTTACCCTCAAACAACGCCCTTGTCGCATGGGTCATCAAGGACAGTTTGGTCCGGAGAAATAATGCGTGTATGAGCGCCTCTTTTGTCTCAAAATAGTGGAACAACACACCCGTGGACACACCGGCATGCTTTGAGATGGCGGCAGTTGGACTCTTATGAAAACCCTGACTGACAAACAAATCCAGCGCCGCATCCAATAACTGTTCGCGTCTATCCATCTCGCATTGACTGATTAGTCAGTATACGCCACATGTCAACTCGAAAATACCAGGTGCGGATACCCCTCGATCCGAATCCACCCTGTATCTTGCCGTTGATCCCCGCATCAAACGCACTTCCATCGGAAACACGCCATTCGAACGGCTTCATCTGAAGCACCGGAGCATTCATCCTATCACGGTTTCTCCGCACCCGGACATTCCATGTCCACCAACTGTGCTATAATAGGCTCCGTAATCACACTCTCATTCCAGAGATCCGGCGGGGGACCCTCTCTCGTCCCGGCCGGATCTGCTGGGAACCCATCTGCAATCTATGGAAACACAACCTTGCATGCATCCGAACGTGCGCTAATCTGGAGGACACCCCTTGCCCATTCTGTTGCCCATGAACAATAAATCATTTGGTCACACAGATCACAGAATCCACAAAGGCCTATACATTAGTATCTTCCACCTCAATCCTCTGTGTTCCATGTGCCCTCTGTGCCAAAACTCTCTCCCCAAACACACCCCTCCCTAACATGAAAAAGAAAGCCAGAGAACCCCACATCAGTTTCCACCGCTTGCACCACATCCATCTGGCGTTCGTCAATCATCGCAACGTATCCACCGCCAAGCTTGCCGAGGAACTGGAGGTCTCGGAGCGCACCATCCGGAGGGATATGGAGGAACTCCGTTCTGAGCATGGGCTCATCATCGACTACGAGCCCGTCACCCGTACCTGGTTCTGTGCTGATCCCGGAGGCACCCTTCCCCTTTTTCAGGTCACGGCAAACGAGACCATCGCCTTGACCCTCGCAAACCGCACCTTCGCCGCATGGCATGGGACCGGCCTTGGCCAAGCCCTTGAATCCATCCTCACCAAACTCGGCAAAGCGGTCAGCGGGGCGATGACCCTGCCCGTCACGGACATCGCCCCGCTCTACCAGCCGGATACCAACGCCTCGCGTGAACACCGCTATACGCCAAGGCTCATCCAAGCCATCCAGCAACATGAAGTCATCCGGATTACCTACCGCAAACCCCAGGCAAATGCTGAGGTCCAGCCCCGCGAAATCTGGCCGCTGCGCCTTGCCTGCCAGGACCTTACATGGAGCCTCGTTGCGTGGGATCCGAAAATCAGCGAACTCCGGACCTTTGTACTCATCCGCATCGAATCGGTCGAGCATGCCACCGGGTGCGGAAGTTTTTCCCCGCCCGAAGGCCTCGACATCGACCAGCGCCTGCAGCATGCGATCGGGCTATGGTCTGGAGACGAAGTATTCGAAGTAGCGGTCCGTTTTGACGCCGGAGCGGCCCCCTACCTGCGCGAAAAACCATGGCACCCCACCCAAGCCATCGAGGAATTGCCCGATGGCGGCCTGATCGCCCGCTTCACCCTCAACCACCTCATGGATATCCAGGCAAAAATCCTCTCTTGGGGAGAACATGCCGAAGCCCTCGAACCACCCGAGCTCCGCAGAAACCTCGCCTCTATCGCGGCCAAACTCACCCAAACCTACGCCCCCATAAGTCAGTAACATTGATCCACAGATTTCGCAGATGAACGC
>JAFGAQ010000282.1 GCA_016933595.1 Opitutales bacterium
CTACCCTACCTCGGTGCTCTTCCGATGATTCGTGATCTTCAACCTGAGAATGAGGATAGCCTCTCCCACCCTTCGCCAGACCGGAACACCGATTCGGCAGATCAAGCCAAAATTGCCTGGATCCGCTTCCCTCGCCTATCGAACTCAAGCGACTGCCAGCCCTGGGAAACCGATGGGGGAGTCTGCGTGCAATGGGTGGACCATCCGGAAGCCCTTCGGAATGCCGCAGCCATTATTCTTCCCGGGACAAAAGACACACTCGCGGACCTCAATTGGCTGAAACAATCCGGGCTCGCCGATGCCATTACCCGGAAAGCATCTGAAGGCACCCCTGTGGTTGGCATATGCGGCGGCTTTCAAATGCTGGGCGAACGCCTGATCGATGCCGCTGGAGTGGCGGGAACTCCCGGTGATACTACCGGGCTGGGTTTGTTGCCGGTCACAACCGTGTTTCATAAGGATAAGCATATCGAACAAGTCCACGCACACTTCGGAAACAGCTCCTGGACCTGCTACGAGATCCACAATGGACGCACCCACTTCCCAGCCGGCATGGATCCGCTCTTCCAAATCGAACGTAGCGGAGGCCTCGAGCCTGAGGGAGTCCGACTCGGCAAGTTCTGGGGCTCCTACTTGCATGGGATGTTTGAATCCGCCGAAGTTCGCCTCGCGCTCGCATCGTCAGCAGGGATCCGTTCGTACCGGACCGGAGTCGAGGACTGGCCATCCCATAAACGGGAGCTCCATGACAAAATGGCCGATGTCCTTGAGTCGCATCTCAACCTCGAGCCCATCCTGCGCTATGTGGAAGGTTGATGGAGGAATGATCCTGACCGCCCTTGTGTTGGACTTTGTGCTGGGCGACCCCCGCCGGTTTCCGCATATCACCCGCATCACCGGAGCTTGGATCCGGTTCGCCGAAAAGGGATTCCGGCATTTGCGCACCGATGGCATTTGCGGCGGATGTGCCTTTACCTTGGTCGTCATCGCGGGCATCCTTGGCCCGACCACACTGCTCTACACATGGCTACAGCACCTCCACCCGGTCGCTGCATGGTCGCTGGGCTGCCTTATCCTTTTTCAGAGCATCGCATTCCGGGACCTTATCCGGCACGTCAAAGCAGTCGAAGCCCCTCTTCTGGAGAACGATTTGGAGCATGCCAGAAGCCGCTTGAGCTGGATTGTCGGACGCGACACCGGTCATCTGGAATCCACAGAAATCAGCCGGGCATCCATCGAGGCATTGGCGGAAAGCTTCCACGATGGCTTCGTCGGCCCCGTATTCTGGGCTTTCTTACTCGGACCATTCGGCGCGCTGTTGTTCCGGATTGCCAATACCCTCGATTCGATGGTCGGGCATCGGGATGAGCGCTACGAACGTTTCGGAAAGTGCTCGGCCCGACTGGATGATGCGATGGGCTTGCTATCCTCCCGACTGAGCGGATGGATCCTGTGGATCGCCAGACCCAGCCTCTCTCTCCATACTATCGTCCGGGACGCACGCAAACACGCAAGCCCGAACGCCGGATGGCCAGAATCCGCGATGGCCTGCGGATTGGGAGTGCGCCTCGGAGGTCGCAATTGTTACGATGGGATTCCGGTCGATGGACCCATCTTCAATTCGGGTGGAAAACCACCC
>JAFGAQ010000283.1 GCA_016933595.1 Opitutales bacterium
CCGGATTCGATTGATCAGATTTCGCAAGCGAGGAGCGGGCAGTTCTGGGATCAACATCCGGTGGCAATGGCGTTGGTATTGCAGGCGTGGATGAAGCTGGGGCTTACGATCAGGGACCTGATCTTTGCCCAGGCTTTGGCCGGTTTGCTGGGTGTTCAGTATGCGGCGATGCGGGTGCTGGAATGGTTTCCGGGGCTGGGTGCGCGTGCCCGCCAATGGATCGCATTCGGGGTTGCCGTGTTGCTTTCCAGCCCCTTGTCGCCGTTGCCATGGTACCTGAATACCCTCTGGAAGGACGCATGGACCGCTATCCTGTTTGTGTGGGTCGGGGGATTGTCGATTGGGATGCTCCGAACGGTTTCCGGGCCGCCCTCTGCTTCATGGATAAAATGGGGCCTGTGGTCGGCTTGTTTTGCAGCAATGCTGGGCATTGTCTTGATTCGGCACAACGCCCTGGTCCTGATACCGTTTTTTGTCACGATCCTCGTTTTGTTGTTCCCGGTGAGGCGCTTGATCTTAAGGATTGGCGTCAGCTTGCTTTTGGTGGCCATCATGGTCGGGATGAATCCGGCGCTGCATGCGCTGGCCGGCACTCACCGTACCTACATGAAGTATCAGTTGTACATGATGGACCTGATCGGTATGGCCAGACTCTACCCGGAAACCATGGATTACCTTCCCTACACGCGGGAGAGTCTGCAACCCGGTTGGGAGGAGCGTTTCGAATGGGCCAACATTTACCCGATTTCCTTTAACCGGCCCCTCATTGTGTCCGAAGAGTATGGATGCTGGACGCGACCTAATCCAAGGCTCGAAGCAGAGTATCGTGTGGCATGGAAGCGTTATCCGTTGGAGTTATTGCGGGTGAAATGGGAGCACTACTGCCGGTTGTTCGGATTGCAGTATACCCACTACTGGCACCATCGCACCATCGACAAGAACCCCTTGGGTATTCGCGAGCGCTGGCCGACCGCATCCCTTCGCAAACGCATGAGCAACTGGTCGATTCGGGTCAGTGATTCGCCACTCCGTTGGTTCGGGGGCATGCACGCGGTATGGGCGGGTTTGAATTTGCTCATTTGCCTTTGGGTGTTGTTCAAGACCGGCCGCTGTTTGCGGGCGATAATCCGTGATTCCGGATGGAACTGGACATCCCTTTCGGCCGGGTGTTATCAGCTCGTGTCCCTGCTGATCCTGCTGCTGATTCCGCTCGGCTATACCGCCTCATTCTATGTGGCGTCGCCCGCGCGGGATTTCCGTTACATGTATCCGGCCACTCTGCTCATGCAGGTTTGGCTGCTTTCCTTCGTTTCGGGATGGCTGGCCGATCGGCTGAATCGGCATCCGGCTGTTCATCGGCCGAAGTGAAACGCTGAAGGTATTTCTGTTTGGCAAGGCGCCACACAACCACAAAGAATGCAGTAAGCGGGATCGCCAGAATCATTCCCAGCAATCCCCCGAGCGCAACTCCCCAAAAGAAAATCGCGATGATGATGGTGAGCGGATGCAGGCCGGTTTGTTTGCCCATGATTTTCGGGGTGAGCACATAACCCTCGAGCACCTGCACAATCCCGAATACGCTCAACGCCATGAGCAGGGTTACCCAACCGCCGTCGGGCTGGAAATAGGCAATCGGTAGAACGGTGCTCAGGCCGATGATGGTTCCGAGATAGGGGATCAGGTTGGTGGCTCCGATCAATAGTCCGAGCCCAATCCCGAAGTTCACCCCGCTGATTGTGAATCCGATCGCGAAGAGAATCCCCATGACCATGCAGATCAGCATCTGACCGCGGAAAAACGCGACCATGCTTTCGGCAAATTCATGGATCAGGAAAACCAGATCATCCCGCCATTCCTCTTTCACGAAAGAAAGCTGTTCCTTGATGTCTGCGGAAAGGTCGCGGTTGGACTGAAGAAAGAAAAACAGATAGACCGGCACAATTGCGAGCCCGGTTGCCAGTCCGATGATTCCGGAGATGCGCTGGAAGAGATCCTTTGTGGCGGGCAGGATCAAGGAAGTCAGTTCGTCAAGTTGCGAGGTGAGCGCTTCCTGGTAGCGCAGCATCCGCTCTTCGCCGATGTATTCGGTGATCAACTCCATAACCGCCGGGAAACGCTCCGTGAATGCTCCCCTCAGGTTGGCCCATATCCCCGGCAAGCGTTTGGCGAACGATACGGTCTGATCGAACAGAACCGGCAATACCAGCGCCAGGATTCCGGTCAGCACCGTCGCGACCAGAAGGTAGAGAATGGCGATGCTTTGCGTCCGGCTGAGTTTGACTCTGGTCTCGATCCACCGGACTACCGGCCGCAGGATCAACGCCAGAATCCCCGCCGTCGCGAGGGGCCACAGAACGGTTGAAAACGTTGCCGTGAAGGCCCTCAGCAGGAGGAACACCCCGAATAGCACCGTCAGGATGATGACCGCCGACAGTAACGCGATGGCGGATGTCAACAATCGCTTCTGGAAGGGATGCATACCTTGCAGGAATTGGTTCATGGCGGGCATTTTGTTGGTGGTTTCAGGCCAGATCGATGATGGATCCGAACCCGGGCAGAAACAGCTGCTTGTAGAGGCGGATGGCTTGCGAATCGGTCATGATCGAGAGGGTATCGCAGATGCTGCGATAGATCTCGACCGGGTTCTTGGCCGACCGGATCAGCTGAACCTGTGCTTCGGGAAGCAGCTTAAGCGGGCGGGGTGTCCGGTCCGGTCCGTAGTGCTCGACCAGCGCGTTGAACAGATGGGTGAGGATATGGGCTCCCTTGAATTCGATCCTCTGGATTTGTGGAGTCTGGAAAATGAGGTCGTTGGCGATGCTCTTGTAGAGTCTGGACTCCGCTACGCGGTCCGCGTCGATTTCGAGCTTGAAACGGTAGCGGTTGCTCGGGTTGTCAAATGGAGCGTCGATGGCCACCAGCTTCACGGCGTGGATGAAATCACCGATCTTTTTGTTGAGGAAATACTCGTAGTCCTGATCGGCGATCACTTTCCGGAGATCGGACACCATTTGTTGCTGCGGTGGTTCGGGTGCGGTTCGGTTTGCCCAGCGCTCGAGGTTATCCTGCTGAAGGTATCCAGCCTGGATACCGTCGAGGATGTCGTTGATCGAATAGGCCGTGTCATCCGCCCAATCCATGATCTGGCACTCGATACTGCGAATGCCGTTCACCGTTCCCGGTTTTTCCTGCTCGCGCGTGCGCAGTGTCTCAAGATCGAACCCGATGACAGACGATACCGTCCCGATGTCGGAGTCATAGATAAAATGATTGGCGGGGTAGACCGCTTGCTTCGTTTCATCGCCGGGCTGGAACATCCAGGAAAACGGAGTCTTGTATTTCAGCAATCCATCCACCAGCGCACGGGTCGGATTCATCGACCGATTGTGGGATGACGGATTGGAATTCTTGCTGTTGTAAAAGAGACGGGTGAGGATACGGAGGTTCTGCGCATTCCCCTCAAAGCCTCCGTAGTCTGCCATGAGTTCATTCAACCGACGTTCACCCAAGTGGCCAAAGGGCGGATGTCCCAGATCATGGGCGAGCCCAATGGCTTCCACCAGATCCGGGTCGATGCGGAAATCCGGCCCGAGCAGGTCCGATTCGGAGTTGAGCAGGTGCACGATGGAGCGCGCGATCTGCGATACTTCGATCGAGTGGGTCAGCCGCGTGCGGTAGAAGTCGAATTCCCCGGATTGGAAAACCTGTGTTTTGGATTGCAGCCGCCGGAACGCATGGGAATACACAATCCGGTCCCGGTCCACCTGAAAAGGGCTGCGGACCCGGTCGGGAGGCCGCTTTTCCGCAATCCGCCCGGTGTCAAACTCCTGATAGAATTGATTCGGTAATCCGCTCTTGGGGTCTTGGGCCATGGTATTATCGTATCAGGACCATGGAGTCCCGGTGTACGACTTCGATGTGTTTGCGATTTGGGAATATCTGCCGGATGTCTTCGGAATTCATCCC
>JAFGAQ010000284.1 GCA_016933595.1 Opitutales bacterium
ATTGATGCCAATGCATCAGCTTTCAAGCTTTTTTTTCAAAGCGCCCATACTCAGTCGCTTTTCCAGGGGGACATCAGAGTCCAATGATTAGCTGACATCTCTCATGAAAGCCAGTGCATCATCGATGTTTCGCGAAAAGCCCTTCGCCCGAGTTCGTTTTATGACAGAGCAACCCTTTTCGTAGTGTAACCGCTCTCAAAATTGACAGAGAAGGGCGCAAAACCGACTCAACCGGGATACTGACGGTCCATTGGAGCAGGAAAGGAACGCATGGCTTTGGCATGCTTGATCGCCTTGCGTTTAACGGCACTTCGCCGACCCATCTCACGACAGGCTTCCTGATAGGTCATCCTCTCTTCCGCCATCAACCGATAGACTTTGTGAAGGAAAGGCTTCATACCAACAATAATCGACATGAACGGCTCTCCTCGAAGCAGAATCAAAGCCATTTACAGAGTATTACCCTGCATTCACCCGCGCTTCACAAATCTGTCACCAACCGCTCAGCAAAAGGGTTTTTCATACCCGCACTCAGGATGGTAATGGAGAATCGCGACCCCACTTGGCTGCACTGCTCATGGACCGTCTCACCGATGCTTTCCTTAGGGCGCTCCTTACAGCCGGATCACCGGAAAACCTCAACATTCCGCTTTCACAGATCCTGACCGCCTCATCCAATCTTTCATATTCCAAACATATCCCTGACGCCTTAACGACATCCGCAGGACGACAATCCCGACACTCCATCAGGCTTTCACATGCCATCAAGGCGGTATCGATCCACCCGATGGCTTTCGAAGCCTCAACAGTTGTCAGTATGGCATTCCGATCCTGAGGATCAATCGCCAACACACGATCGGCAGCCGCCAGTGCCATCTTGGGGTCACGTTTTATCCTGCGCATACCGGGCAAGATACACCCGGCAAGCCACTTTCGAAAACGCATTCCAATGGTTGTCCGATGCCGGCCAACCGATTGCTGTTTGATTCTTGCCTCCCAAAGCAAGCGTCGGACCTCCACCAAACCCGGGAAACGGGTCACCCAATCTGAAGACAATGCCAAAACATAAGCCGTCTTTCCTCCCAACAAAGCCAGCCGCGCATCCCTCACCATCCGGGATAGCCGGATATCCACATTTTCAGCATCATTGACACTCGCATCGGTCTTCATTGCATCAACAGGCTCCTCTGAAGTCTTGATAAAATGAATTCAAAGTCAATTCTCCTTCACAGTATCAAACCGCACCCCAATGTCGAACAATTATGGGCGCCGTCGCAGCGTTATCCATACGGTGCGCTGACACACCCAATCCGGAATCCGTCCTGATCGCATCGTGCACCCCACCCTCAAGTCAAAACCTCGAGATCCTTATTTGCCGCATCCGCCAACTCGGCCAACGCCTGCTCCACCTGGTATGCTTCAGGGCATTCCGCAAGCAAGCGAATCTTGGACTCAGTTCCGGAATACCGCACCAATAGACGGCCACGGCCTTTGAGATTTCCTTTCCATCGTTGTTGAGCGGCTTCAAGGTGGACCAACTGATCCATGGGCCTCTTTCCAGCCAAGCGCAAATTGATCATTTTCGAGGGGAACAAACGGAACAAACCCGCCAAATCCGCCAGATTCCTCCCTGAAACCCGCACTGCCTCAATCAACTTCAACAAGGCAACCAAACCATCACCCGTGGGCAAATGGTGCCGGAAAACATAGTGTCCCGAATTCTCACCACCGAACCATACTTTGTTCTCACGCATCGCAATACTCACGTTGCGGTCCCCTACCTCGGTCCGGATAACGGAAGCGCCCAAAGACTCCCTCAGGTAAACATCCAATCCAAGGTTACTCTGAATCGTCGTCACCAACGGGTGCTCCTTATCCGCATGCTCCGTTTTGCAAAAAGTCGAAATAATTCCCATGAAATGCTCTCCCGACAGAACATGACCGAGATGATCTACCGCGATCACCCGATCCCCGTCTCCATCATGAGCAAAGCCGATGTCGCATCCATGCTCCTTAACAAGACGCGCCACATTCTCAGGATACTCGCTGCCAACCCCTGAGTTGATGTTCAGCCCATCGGGGGA
>JAFGAQ010000285.1 GCA_016933595.1 Opitutales bacterium
GCGAATAATATGATTCCTCCGATCGCGACAGATACCGAAACGAGGGGTCCGATGCCATACAGAATGGCTCCAATCGCCATTCCCCACGCGCCCGCTTTCGAGAATTGACCGGATTTGGCCACCATCCAACAGAATAGAATGATCCCGACTAGAATCGAGAGGCTTGCGATCCAGCGGAACACTCCGACTCCCGGGTCGTTCCTGATCACACGATCAGAGAGTAGGAAGGCCGTGTTTGAGCCGCGAGCCAGAATCGGATAAATGAAGATCTCCCACGTCACCTTGCACATTTGGAGTAGATTGGCAAAGACGATCAGCAGGTATCCTATGAGCCCTGCCCATCCAGCGCTGCGGAATGTGATTGAATAGATTGCGGTATAGCCCGGCAGCATGAGCAGAAGTCCGAAAAAAGCGGAGCAGGTGATCCAGAGCCAATCGGGATCGGAAACCAAAGCCGCAAAGCTATCGCCCATGCTGGCCATCGGCAGGCACGCGAAGAAGGCAACCGAGTAGACCACAAGGAGACTTGCCCCGGCAATGAATGACCAACCGCTGAGTTTGTGAAGGGTGGATAGGTTCATGGATGGGATTATTCTTCAAGGGATTTGGAGGACAATCACAATCCATAGGCTTTCGGGTGATCGTGTTTTCCCACTTGGCAATCCGGATAATCCTCTGATACTTTCGCCATCATTGATGAAGCCTGACCTAGTTCTCTTTGACTTTGATGGTACGATTGCCGATACCTTTTCGGAGACGGTGGAGATTGTAAACCGCCTTGCCGAGAAGTATGGGTTTCGTCGCATTGAAGAGGAGAATATTCCTTCTGCGCGGGAAATGAATGTCTGGGAACTGATGCGTTTTCTGCACATTCCCGGGCACCGCATTCCGACGCTTTTGCGCAAGGGCCGCAGGCAGCTTAACCGGAGCATCGACAATGTGATGTTGTGCGAAGGTATGGGCGATTTGTTGGCTCGCTTGAACCTTGCCGGTGTTGAGATGGGGATCGTGACCTCAAATTCGCGGCGCAATGTGCTTTCGTTTTTGCGCAGTCACGGGATTGAGGGCGTCTCGTTTGTGCGTTCATCTTCCAGAATCCTTGGAAAGGCCAGGGAAATCAGGAAGGTGATCCGGAGGAAAGACCTGAATCCCGAACGGGTGGTTTACGTCGGGGATGAGACGCGGGATGTGGATGCGGCTCATGAGTCCGGGATTCATATGATCGCGGTCGCATGGGGATACAATTCCGTGGATGCGCTGAAAGCGCGGAATCCTGACTATATAGCCGATAGTCCGAATGCTCTGGGTGACTATATTCTCAAGCCGGAGCGTTCGGAAACCGCCACAAATGAAGTCGGCTAAGTTTTGTCCGATTCATTGAAGGGTTGTCATTCGCGGGTCTCCTTGAGAAACCGGAATTATGGGGTTAGGGTTAGGGTTCCAAATCAACCCCTTCTCCAATATGAAACCTCATTTTTTGCCGGTTTGGTGTTCGGTATTCTTTGTATTCTCCGCGATCGGTATGTATGGAACGGATCCCGGTGAGACTCAGGTCCCGGATGTCGCGATGCCCCCGCTTCCCCGCCTTACGCATCAAGGTGCCGGGCAAGTCTTCTACTTTGTGTTGACGGATCGTTTTTGCAATGGCGACACCTCCAATGACAAAGGCGGATACGGAGGTGGGCCGGATAATCATGGCTTTGATCCCACCCGTGTTTCCCATTACCATGGTGGTGATTTCGCGGGTTTGACGGATCGGATGGATTATTTGGTGAATCTTGGGGTGTCTTCGGTGTGGGTGACCCCGCCTTTCAAGAATAAGCCGGTTCAGAGTGGTACCGCCGGATACCATGGTTACTGGATTCTGGATTTTCTGCAGATCGACCCGCATCTTGGCAGTAACGATTCATTCCGCGGTTTTGTGAGCAAAGCCCATGATCACGGCCTTAGGGTGACCATGGATATCATTACCAATCACACGGCTGACGTCATTGGATACAAAGGCGGGAACTATTCCTATCGGTCAAAGGCGGATGCGCCCTATGTCGATTGCGATGGGCAGGAGTTTTCGGCGAAAGAGCATGCGTGGAACGGACTGGGCGATCCGGACGGTTTTCCGTCTCTGTGTGTGAACCGGAGTTTCCCTCATGTTCCCGAGGTGTCGCATGAGGAGGTCGAGGCGAAAAATCCGGTTTGGTTGAATGACCTGACCTTGTATCATAATCGCGGCAATACCTCATTCATCGGTGAGAACTCGCTTTTCGGGGATTTTGTTGGCCTGGATGACTTGTTCACGGAGAGGCCAAAGGTGGTAAATGGCTTTATCGATATCTACAAATGGTGGATAGAGGAATTCGGGGTGGATGGTTTCCGGATTGACACCGTCAAGCACGTGAATGCCGAGTTTTGGCAAGCCTTCAGTCCGGCGATTAGGGCTAAGGCGCTGGAGCTCGGGCGCCCGGATTTCGTTCAGTTTGGGGAGGTTTACAGTGATGCGGGCGATGCCATGGTTTTGAGCGAATACTCGACGGGCATTCCGATCGATACCACGCTCGACTTCGGATTTTTCGTGGCGGCAAGGAATTGGGTCTCCAAAGGCGGATCATCCGATGATCTGGCAGCGTTTTTCCAGATGGACGATGCCTACACGGATCACGACAGCAATGTCCATGTTACGACCACATTCCTTGGAAACCATGATGCGGGTCGCTTTGCGTATTTTCTTGGATTGGACAATCCCGGGGCCCCGCGTGAGCGCTTGGAGGCGCTGGTCAAACTGGGGCATGGTCTGATGTTTCTCGTGAGGGGGCAACCCGTCATCTATTATGGGGATGAGCAGGGAATGATTGGGCGTGGGGGCAACGACATGCAGGCAAGGGAGAGCCTGTTTGGATCCAAAGCACCGGCGTTTCGGGATGCCGCTTTACTTGGGACCAGCCGGACCGGCGCGAGTGACAAATATGACATGCAGCATCCATTCTATCGCTTTTTCGCAGAACTTGCAAAGCTGCGGCGCGGGCATGTGGCTCTCGCGGCGGGAGCGATGGTTCAGCGGGAAGTGGACAGTCCCGGCATGTTTGCGTTTTCCCGGATCGACCGGCAGGATCAGGTTGAGTATCTGGTGGTGTTGAACAATTCCCGGACCGGGTCTCTTTCATCAAAGGTGGATACTTCGCAGCGCAGTGGCGCTTCGTTCGCGCTTCTGTTTGATTCCCGTTTCCCCCATGACGGGGCGGACGGGATGCTGGCGGTCGATGATCAGGGTCGCTTGAGCGTGAGTGTTGAGCCGATGCAGTTTATGGTTTGGAAAGCGCAGGAAGCGTTGCCGCTGCGTTCGGAGGAATTGGGCGTCCGTCTGGTCGGACTGGATCCGGATCAACTGCTGGAGTTCTCGGAGCGCACATCCGATGGGCAGACCTTTGTTAGCCGGACGGAAGTAGCGGTTGAGTTGGATGGGTCCGATGGATTTGCGGAGGTGACTTTTGGTCTCATCCGGGAGTCGCGTCCGGAACAGGTCGAGTGGCTCGGGACAGATGATAACGCGCCATACAGGGTATTTTGGCGGCCTGCGTTTGATCTGGACGCTGAGGAGCGGGTCGCGTTTTTGGCGGTGGCGAGTGACTTGAGGGGCAGGACGGCTCAGAGCCGCTCCGGATGGCTGCGTGTAGCGGAGAATGTTCTCAAACACGGAATCCGGTGGGCACGCAATCCGATCGTCAAGTGCATGAACATGGTTGAAAACGTTTCTGGAGAGCTTCCGGAGTTTCACCTCCAGGTTGCTGTGGAAGGCACGGGACCGTTTGAATATCGGTGGATGCACGATGGGGCATGGGTTCCGGACTCCAACGCATCGGTCTTGCCCTTGCCGGGAGATGTTTCTGCCCTTGGGGAATGGCGGGTGTTGGTTCACAATCTGTCGGGTTCCACGCTGTCGTCGCCTCTTCAATTGAGTGTGCTGCCGGACGCATTCCGGGCCATGGACTCGGGTCAGTAAGGCGCAGCCATTTGCGTGGGGTGTTGTCGGATTGCAGGGGCGGAGTCGACTCATCCCATAGTGCCTCACGATGGGCGGGTGATTTTGGATCGGATTCGGCGTATTTTCGAATTCCCCGACCTTTTCGTTTGCGGGGTGGTCGGGGTCGGTTCAACATGCTTGCGACATGGAAAAACCTCTTCTTCGTGGATTTACCGGTTGTTTGTTGTTCCTGGTGCTTCTGGCATCCGGATGCGTGAGCCTGAGTGTTCACACTGCGGACAAGTATGGTTCAAATGCGTCGGTCGCCGGCTTTCTGCAGAGTTTTGAACAAGCCACCATCGAAGGACATGAGGCCCGGGTGATGGCGCACATGGCAACCGCTTACCTCGTCGGTCAGCATGACGATCTCCTGGAGGGCAGAACGGATCAGTTTTTGGCTGAGTTCTTCGGAGGCTATTCAGCGCAGGAGGATGGCCATGTATCCATTTCGCTGCCTGATATCATCGCGATGGAGTTGGTCAGCCTGAGTGAATCCGACAACGGTTACAAGGTGACCTACCGGGTGCACACAGCAGAGATCTCGGTCGAGTGTGAGTGGCGCCTGATCTGGCTGGGTGCAGCATCCGGCTCAGCCTTTGGCTTTGTGGGGGCCTGGGGCTGATCGCGGTCAGTTCGCCGCGGGTAATGCAACATGGCGGCTGGTCGGAGGCCCGAGGTAGGTTGGCTTGAGCCCACCCGCATCGATGACAAACCGCTGGATCACGATTCCGGAGTCCACCATCCACACTTTCAGGGTGTGGATCCCGGATCCAATGGCAGCGTGACTCGAGCTCTTGATCTTGATGTGGTCGGCGACGGACTGCATCCACCAGTCGGCGTATTTCCAGTCCGGAAGATTTTCGTTCCCGTTGATGTTGATGACCTGTGGTTCGCCGTCGTCGATCGCGATTGCAAATTTGAGTCCATCTCCCCCCCGGAAGTTGAGGGTGGGGGAGACGTAAGTATCGACGCGGAGGTCGGCTCCATCCAGCAGTGTGAAGGTGTATTCCATGTAAGGCGATGATGGTCCGGGAGCCCTTGTGCTGGCGTTGGAGGGGGAGATCGTCATGGAGGAGCCGGTGCGTCCGAGGTTAGGCACCTTGATCCAAGCGGCGTCCTCCGCATTCCGGACCTGGTCGAATCTGTCCGCATCGATCACGACTACGCCGTTGTTTTCGACAAATCCGGCGACGCGAGGTCTCTCATTGCGGATCGGCACGTTGATGGTGTATTCGCTTCCCGAACCGGAGAGAACGATTGCTCCATTGCTTGCGCCCTTGGGTGCTTTATTCCAGTCGATACTCACGTGGACTTTTTCGTCGAATTGAATGGTTCCTTCCTTCTTTGAGAGCTGGATCCAGTCTTCCTTGGCGGAGATCGAATAGCTGAAGGGCTCAGTGCCCCGGTTGAAAACCTCCACGTAGTAGCGCTGGTCGTTGATCGGATCAAAAGCCGGGAGATCATGCGTGAAGCTCCAGTCGGCTTCGACATCAAGCCAGCCCCACCGGGGTTGCCCGCCATGTTCCACAAAAAAACCAAGCTCAGCACCTGCGACGGGCTCGACGTAGGACACTGCCGGCATGCGGTTCAGGGGAGGATGCTGCCAATAGGTGTAGCCAATGTGAGTTTGAGACATCATGTGGTTCCACTTTCCGTTCTCCAGGTCTTCATGGAATTGGCGGGTGAGTTCGGCGTCCTTTTCGAACAGTTCCCTTACCTTGTCGGCGTAGTAGTTGGCCGATGGTGTGCCGCGTTCGGCGTAGTAGGCATTCTTACCGGCCGCTACGTACATACCGTTGAGATTCGCACAAGCTTCGATCGGGAACAACACCAGTTGGAAAAACGCGGATTGGTGGGACTCCGGAAGCCGGTTGTAGAGCACGCGGGCCTTATCGGCCAATTGCCGGTATTCCGCCACGATGCGGTCTCCCTCCTGGAAGTTTCCGATACTGTAGGTGTTGGCGGTCAGCATTTCCGGGGTGCGACGAGCGTTGTACTTGGTATAGAGTGCGAGCATTTCGGCGATTTCTCCGGCATGTTCGCCTCCAAATTGTTGGGAGGCCCAATCCAGATAGTAGGTCGGAAGATCATCCGCTGCGATCGCATCGGGGTTCCATGCCATATCGAGGAAGAAGCTCATGGGGAGCTCCATCGGCTTGATGTCCCCGACATTCAGGATCCACAGGCTGCGAACTCCCGCGTCGTAGGTGAGCTTCATTTGCTCCCATACGCGTTCAATCTGGGAGACGTTGAGCCAGCGGTAAGACACCGGCGCCCCGACATAATCCACATGGTAATACATGCCGTATCCAGCGGGGTGATCCAGATCTTCCGGGTTGGGCAGGAGCCGGACATTTCCCCAGTTATCGTCACTGAGCAAAATCAGGATGTCATCATCCACCCGCATCCCCTGCTCGTAGTAGTCCTGCACTTCTTTGTAGAGCGCCCAGACCTGAGGGATTTCGGATGCGGGCTTACCTTTGACTTCACTGAGGATCTCGCGCTGATCTGCGATGATCTTCTTGAGCAAGGGAACCGCAGTCTCCTCGGACATCGCCTCGTCTCCATCCCCGCGCATGCCCACGGTGACAACGCTCTCGAAGTCGCCCATACGCTCTATGCCGCCCCGCCAAAAATCCTGAAGCGTTTCTTTGTTTGTGGTGTAGTTCCACGGGCCGTTTCCATACCGTTCCCACTCGTGGTGTGCCCGCATCATGGGCTCATGATGGCTAGTGGACATCACGATCCCGTATTCATCCGCGAGACGCGGATTGCCCGGATCATCATCGTTAAAGGCGACAGGAAGCCACATCGCTGGCCAGAGGTAGTTGCCGCGGCAGCGCAAAATCAGCTCGAATACATGACCATAAAACTCCTGATTAAAGGCTCCGAAATTCGCTTCGACCCACCGGCGTAGTGCCGGAGCCTCGTCGTTGATGAATATCCCCCGGTATTTTACTTTCGGCTCCCCGGAGGCAAATACCCCTGACTTGATGTGGATTTCGTCGCGCTGCATCACCGGCGCGTCTGCCCAGAAATACCATGGCGAAACCCCGATCTGCCGGGAGATTTCATACACGCCGTATATTGTCCCCCGTTTGTCACTTCCGGCGATGACCAGTGCCCGATCCACCCCGGGAATGGGTTCGTCGACAGTGGCGATCACAAAAGATTCCCATTTTCCGGTAAGGTTGCTGCCATCGATTTTCCCCGATGCGATCAACGCGTCAATTTCCGGATTCTTTCCGACTGTTCCGATGATTACCGGCGTTGTGGAAGACGGTTGTTGGCCGGTGATCTCCGGGATTTGCCCCGTTACCCGTTCAATGTCCGATTGCAGGTCGCCGATGGCCCGGATGACCCCCTTGTGGTCGCTCACGTCATACCACAAAGGAGACGTCACTCCGTCCGCAACCAGGGAGAACGCATCCGGCTCGTTGGCCGGATCGACCATCAGGCGTTCCGGGATGCTGTCAGTCAGGTTTGCCTGAACCAATCCCGGGCACCAGATGATTCCGGAGATAAGAGCGACTCCAATACTGAAGATTCTTTTTCGCATGGCTATGAAAAGTGGGGTGAATAAGGGTGCCCGCTGTGAGCAGGCTAAAAACCATCTCAATCGTTACACTAGCAGTGTTCACCGATTCTGCAAGTCAAACCGGACGGCTTGTTCATGACCCCTGTTCCACAGCGTAGCGGGAGCCTCTTGCTCGGGCCCTCAAGCCGTAGGTCCTGTGGAAAGAAGAGGAACCACGAATTGAACTAAAACCACAAAAAAAGAAAACGTTTGCCGCAAAGATCACAAAGGAGGCTGCCGGGCGAATGTCGAAAGATTCTTATATCCGTGTTCATCATCTTCATCCGTGGTTGATTCCCATTCCTTGCCCTTTGGGTTATTGGGTCTTCCTTGTTCGTCAGGCGGCTACCCGACTATGCCAGTCACGCTGCGTGAGACAAGTATTTCTCAATCCTGTGAATCATGTCCAAAAAAA